>NZ_JAVRBQ020000164.1:0-81736 GCF_034531215.2 Nostoc sp. ChiSLP03a | reverse complement strand
CTCTTCTTTACAAGCTTTACGCGAGCGCATCCAAGAAATCTTCGACCAACTCACATTTGAGCAGGTAATTTCTGTCTCTTCTTATAACTTTATCTTGGAAGCTCTATTCTATGCAGCTTCATATTAATTTGGTATTAGTTGCTTTATCAGCCGCATTAATCATACATTGCATAACAGTATTGAATTCTATTGGTTTAAATTTATATTCATCACTAATATGTTCTTCAATTTGGCAGTGTTCAAGTAACTCAAATAGTAAGAAAACAGAGGGATTGTAACATGATGTAATTACTAATTTACCCTCATGTTCCACCGTCTTAATAAACTCGAAGTTCCCAGTACTAATCATTGTTTCAAATAATGCAGCAACATCAGCGCGGGTTTTGTAGTTACTATAACCAACTAAATAACCATCAGTAGGAAACAGGTTATCAGTGTAGTTAATTACTGATAACTCAAACTGTTTTGAAAATTTGTAAACCCGTGCGTTCTGCCAGATTTCAACTAATGATTTAACTGGTTTACCATCTAATTTTTTGAATCCCATTCTGTTGTCACATTTGATGAAGTCATTCACCATAAAACTAAACTGAATAGCTGTATTTTCATCAGTATTGATTTCAGTTACCACTTTGCAGTTAACAGATACGGGTTTTTCACTTTTAACCTTAGTAGTTTTATCTACAGTCCCATATTGCATTGCATTGAATGAATGTCCTAGTGTAGTAGGTGTTTTCAATTTATCGCGCTCGACACTAGATAATTGAGAAGCATTAATATTTAATGAATTAATATTTTTAATTGATTTACCCTTAGTACCATCCTGAATAGCTGACAAGAATATTTGTAGTGGAGATTGGGATTGAATTTTTACTATTTCAGGTTCAAATAATTGAGAAAGATTAATAGTTGATGATTTAATATTTTTATTATCTAATGCTTTTATCCAAGGATTAAGTATAATTATTTTGATAGCACGATGACAAATTGAATCGATATTATTTTTTGTAAGGTTTTGTTTATCTAATTGGTATATACAGTAATATATTATGTATTTCAGCAATCTATAACTAGATTTAACGCACAAATAATCTATTGCCTCTAAAGCTATTTGCTGTTGAAGTAAGGGTTGATCATCTTTGAGATAAACGCAGTACACCTCCATTTTTTTCTGATGAGTTAGAAAGTATTCTATACAATCATTGGCAATATTATTAATTGCTTGATTATTGTCACGTTTGATTGAATAAATCCAGTTATTAAATTTAACATCATCAACAATTTTTTCTTGCCCAACATAAATCAAACTTAAAAAGTGCTGTTGAAATATCTCTAATCTTTGTCCCCTATTTTCAATCACACTATTTATTTGTGTATTCTTGCCATAAGATGATGCTCTCAGTTCGCATTCTTCTACTTGTTTAGGATCTGTACCTGCAAAATGAGCAAAATGATATTTTCTAATCCTACCTTTTTTCAAAGAAACTTCTTGTCCACAAAAACAGCAACATAACAGTAATTCTTTATAAGAATAAAAGTCACATTGCTCTGGATAAACTCTTTGACCACCTAAAGCAATTGCTTTTGCAATATTCATATTCAGCGTCTATTTATGAGTTGAATGAAAGAACGTTTAAAGAAGTGCTTACTTTAGTAAGTAGAGAGTAGGTTCTATGTCAATAACCCAGGACTCAAGCCACTGGGTTTTCTGCTTTCAATACTATAAACTTTAGCCAAATTCTCTGATTTGCCTTGGAGAAAGACGCTTACACAATTCTCTTCTCTCAACACTATTTGCATAGCAAATATTAAGTGGTATAGAGCCTTCTTCAATTGAATTTATAGAAGTTATTACCAACACATCAAAACGACTTCGCGCTCCAATTTTTTTTTGTTTATCATATTCAAATTCAACAGGGAAAGTTGTTTTTTCGCCTGGTTCTAATGTAGTATTATCTACAAATACTTTGTTGGAGTCCCTAACTTTTAATAAACCATCATTTAAAGCGTAACTTTGATAATAAACTTCTATAAATCTCTGAGGAATACTTCCTGTATTTGTGATTGTACCTACTATTTCATACTGTATTTCCTTAGTACCCGCAACCCTAATAAATTTAATATTATTAATAATCAAATTCTGTGTATTTGTTAAAGATATCGTAGGTATATTCTGATTAGATTTAGATGCACATAAAGCTCTTAAGTCTATGCTTGTACCATTTGTAGTTTGCCAATAGCAAAGCGGATCAGCACTTACATTTTGTGCTAAGACCATTTTAGAACTTATGGATTCTGATAAACCAACTTCCATACAGATGAGGCTTAGAAGAACTACAAGAATATTTTTATAAACCAACTTACTCTGATGTAAAGTCATAATAATAATGGTGCGGAATGTGGGTTAAAAATCCATTTTGCATCATTAACATGGTATCTAACTCGGAATAATTACTTAAGTTTAAACCTTGTTCTGAGTAAGAACCAAAATCACAGTCCTTTGGATAAACTTTTTTACCAGCCTCATACATTGAGATTGCATAATCCATATTCAATTGATTTTAGTGATACTCTCATTATTATGAGAATAACTGTTAATACTTAGGATATGTCTGAGTGGAGTTACTTATTATACTTTTAATTAAAAATCCCAACCCTATGATTTTATGTAGAATCAAACACTACACTGTGCAGAGTCAAGTGTAGTGCTGTAATCCTTATACTGACTGGGTTATGTATAGTGTGTAGGATTATTAATACATTTAAGCTCAGATACCATAGTAAATTATGGATTGTGGTTTAGGTTAGGTTATTGTTCCCTTATTTCATTTCAAGGTCAGAGCATTACCCTAATATATTTAGAAATAATGCTCTAACCCTACACAACCTACACAACCCTTATCCTGACTGGGTTATGATGCTACACTCACTCTTCACCATGTAGCTTTGACTCTACACTAACTGCTAATGGTGAAAGAATATGGTCATCCTTATCGAGTTGACGTAATCTCAAGCCGTGAATAGAAAAACCTCTGTTAGCACGTACTTTCTTAACATCTTTCCATCCCATAATAGAGTTACAAAAATCTAGTAATTCAGGGCTGAAATTACGCAAACTGGGAGCATAATAACTACCAGACTTACGACACCATTGTGTATAGCTACCAAATAGAGTATTGCTGTCTGCTTTATCATTCCCTATTGCACATTTACTACTGCCATCTTGAATAACACACTCATCAATCCAACCTGCAATAGGATTACTATTTATGTGATGTTCTAAATTATGTTTAGCTAGTTCTGGGTTATCTATTCCACACCTTAATACTTGAGTAATTCTTTCATCAGGAATATTCAATAAATATTGAGTTAATGCGTTCAACTCAGGTTGAAACTCTTCTACTAAATTTCTACGTTTTGTTTTATCTACAGTTTTTGTGAATGGAACTAAAATCTGTCTCCTTGTCAACCAAGATGAGTTACGAGTATCAAACACAGGGTCATTTGATGCCATGATGACCATACCATCAAATTTGAATTGAAACCCTTGTTTACCTTTCTCTTCCGCAAAAATGAAGTCTTGTCCTGTAACAGACTTAAATTTTTGCAAATCTCCACGATATCTATCTTGATCTGGAAATACTACCAGTCGTTTTTTGAAAGCATTTGCTGCTGGAAATCGCTGCTTACATAAATCACCAAGAGTAATTGTACATACGTTGCTATCACCTATAAGCGATTGTGCAAGTCCAACAAATGTACTTTTACCTGTACCACCAGAACCAATTAAATGTAAGAATTGTTGGAGGTCAGCACGACCTTTGAGAATAGCGGCTAAGTAACATAGTAATATTTCTTTGATTGAATCATTATTGTTCGTGACTTCATCTAACCACTGATTAATCAGTGTAAATTCACGACTGGAGTTATCAAAATCACGCGGTAAACACCAAGTAAAGCGATATTCTCGTGAATGATCGAGAATATTTCCTGTAGCTATCTCTAGTACGCAGTTTTGAAATGGTAGTAATTTGGTAGGAGATTTTTCTTCCCAACCTATCTCTATCAATTCAAGCCTAAGTTTACCAATAATGCTAGTTATATAATTAACAGAGCCATAACCAGCTATTTTTTGATTTTTGAGTTCTTTATTGATTAATCCTTCAATATAATAGTCATTTACTTTACTCCAAATACCAGACTGTTCTAATTCATAAATCATCCAACAATTAGCTTCACTGTTAAATATCCATTTATCTCGATATTTTTCAGCTATCTCTGTACCTATAATATCGGCTCGTGGAATCGTACCTTGTGTATTTCTAGATGTATTGGTAGTTTCCTCATTAACTTTTACTATATTTTTGGTTTCATATTTTGTTGGAAGAAACAGCAAGTTATCAGAATGTTTTTCTTGAATTAAATCAAGTTCTAGTTGGCTTTGATTCTCGTCAAAAGTGTTACAATATTCGGTATTCATAGTTAAATAATTATTGCTTTTTAGATGGTCGTTTTATATATATCCTAGATGCCAGTACTTAATTAAGTTCTGGTATTTTTCTATTTAATTTATCAATATATTCTACAATTAACTTCCTTATTAAACTTGTACTTGTCAGCTTATGGAGTTTTGCTGTATCAACTAACTGCTCATAATCTTTATTATTTAATCGAGTACTAACTATATGGTTTAGATGTTTATCTGTGATTTTTGGCATTGTTGTTATGGTTAATAATTAATTTGAATGAATACGACCTAAACAGACTTCCTCAGAATGTGTGGTTAGGTACTATGCAGAATATCCTCAGCCCGTTTTTTACCTACCGTTGGCATCCTTGACTAGTCGATGCCTCTGTTACCTCAGAGCGTCTTAGATATTCGGTTTTCAAGGTTCGTTTGGTGAGCTTTTTTTGCTCCCATACGAATATTGTAAACACAAAAAATCTGTTTGTGTTCACTTTTTAAAAAATAATTGATTACATTTTTTTCATTTTATATAATATCTTTTGACATTTAACTTATTTAAGCTTGCATCAGTATTGGTTGATGGTTATTAGCGCAATTAAGGTAGTCATTTTATTAGCATTAGCCATATTTTCTTACTTTATACAACTTATTATGTATAGCAATAAATAAGATGAATGAATTAGTCTATGTTATTTATCTAGTTTGCTTCTAATGTAATTAAAATAATTTATTCAATTGTATTAACTGCTTGTAAACCTTTTACTTAAAGTAGAACTAAATATATTAGTTAAGGTAATTGTATATATATAACTCTAGTCAAGTTAAGGTTATTCAATATAATATATGAACTATTACTTAAGATACCTATCATATCTATTGCTGATTAAACTAGTGCAAATAAGGTAAATACAATTATCTATTAAACTTAGTTGTCCTAAAGTAACTTGTTTATAGTAATTTAGTTAATGTTCAGAGTGCCGTTAGATGAAATAACTGTTAGATGTTACATGAGGTAAGAAAAAAGGATAGTATTGTGTGTTTACTATCCCTTGCTACTATATGTATTATGAGTGCTATTAGTGCGAGTATGATGAATACAGTTATAGTTCTGGTACTTGTACTTGTCTTATTGTCCCTGCATAGTGTTTCATTATTATCTCTGGTGAATTACCTACCCATTTAGCAACCTGTACCACACTGATACCAGCTTCTAAGCAATTTGTGATAAAGGTATGTCGTGTATGGTATTGGGGACGGTAAGGAATATTTAACTCAGATAGTACAGTTTTCCAAGCTCGATTAAGGAAATTGTGAGCATCAATTAAACCACCTTTGGGTGCTTTAAAGACTGGTGTATCTGCATTAGGATTACTTGGTTTAATAGAAACTAATAACTCTTTAAGTGATTGATTAACAGGAAATTTGCGACTTTTATGAGTTTTAGTATCTTTACGATTCCCTTCTACTACAGCTTCACAGAAGGTAATTAGAGTTAGATTACTATTGATGTGACCCCAAGTTAAACCTATAGCTTCAGAAGTTCTACAACCTGTCATGAACAAAAATTTAACGTAGCTTGTGTAATAACTGTAGTATGTATTCCTCTCAAAAGCCGCGATAATTTGTTTTTGCTCACTTTTGTTAAATAGGTTGATAGTTTCATCGTTTATAGCTACTTTTACCTTCTGTGACATCCCCACAAAAGGGTTACTATTAATCAACTCAGAATCTATTGCCCAATCACAACAAGCCCTTAATTGAGTCAGAACACGCTTTGTTGCATTAGGTGTTAATGTCTTGAGTAAGAAGTCTCTGATTATTACGGCTTCTGAAAGCTTCTGTGTTGGTAAACTAGCAATGTGGTTTTTAGTTTTTTTATAATCCTTATTAATAGTGGTTACACTCAAAGTTTTAGACTTATAATCTGTGTACTTATCCCATAACTCGATCAATGTTGTTTGTTGCTGACCTTCTGTTATGGGTGCAACCAGAGTTAAATGAGTTTGGGGTTTATATTTAGCTAATGTGGGGTCAAAGCGTTCAAATGCAATATCTGATTCAATTTGCTTTGCTTTAGCTTCTGCTAACTTACGATTCTCTGGATTATCTGCCATTCCCAGAGTTAGATATTTTTGCTTCCCATTGTATAGGTGACGTGGTAAACGTAATCTGATTCTTTCTTGAAATGATTCAATACCGACTGAACCTTTAGATGCTTTATGTTCTACCTTCATTACCATATTCTTACCTTGACTATGAAAACCTCTGCTCTACTATTATCATAGTCAATTCATAGTCAAAGTCAAGTTAAAAATTGCAAAAACCACTACTAGTTTTTCTACACTTACTAGGGTGGTTTTCTTGAATCCTTGCTATATCAAGGCTTTTACTTATTTTTGTTATGCCAGGAACCGGACTTGAACCGGTGACACGAGGATTTTCAGTCCTCTGCTCTACCAACTGAGCTATCCCGGCTGGGGCTTTTGTGAGCCACGATTAATCAATTTAGCAAAGATAAAATAATATAGCAAGTCTTTGGAGAAAAATAGTTATGCAGCTTTCAAACTGAACTTAAACCAGACGAAAACGGCTACAAATAAGAGAAACTGGACAAGAACAATACTTGGCCCAGAAGCAAGGTTGAAAATACCTGAGACAATGATGCCAGCAATGCTGCTAATGGAACCAACTATTACCGACATGACTAGAAAGCGGCTAAAGTGGTGACTCATCAGTTTGGCGGTGGAGGCAGGAATGACCAAAAAGGCGTTCACCAGTAAAACACCAACAGCTTTAATCGCCACAGCAACGGCGAGTGAAAGCAAGACCACAAAAGCGTAGCGGTACAATTGGACGGGAACGCCTTGAACTTGGGCGACATCGGGGTTAAGGGTCAATAAAATTTGCTGTCGCAGAGTTGATAGTAAAAAGATGCTTCCTCCCACAAGGACTAGCAGCGTCAAAATCAAATCTGTGGTGTTGATCGCTAGAATATCCCCGAACAGTACAGCCATCAAGTTGCCACGATATCCTTTAATTAGGCTTGTGAGAATTAAACCGATCGCTAATGCCCCAGATAGCACGATGCTAAGTATGCTATCGGTAGCTAAGTCGGTTTTGTCGATGAAGTAGAGGACAATAACTCCAAAAGCTAAGGTAAAAGGTAACAACATCCAAGTAGGATTTATTTGTAGCAACACACCTAACGCCACACCTACCAATGCCGCATGACCAACCGCGTGGCTGAAAAATGACAACTGGCGCAAGGTGACAAAACTACCCAACATCCCGCCAAGTATTCCCATTAAGGCAGCACCGACGATCGCACGCTGTATCGAAGGAAGTTGTAACAACTCTAGCAAGTCATTACTACTAGCGATCGCAAGCCAAATTATCTGACAATCATTGAAGAAATTTATAATTACTGGCATTTTTCATTCTTTAATTACGAATTACGAATTACAAATTTTTTTAATGTTGGTGCTGGTAGCGACTGAAACCTGGGCCGTAGGTTGCTAACAGGTTTTGCGGTGAAAGGGCAATTTCTGGCTTACCAGTACAGACAATGCTTTGGTTCAGGCAAAGCACGCGATCGCAATGCCGATTTACCATATCAATATCGTGAGAAACTTGTAATACTGTCCAACCTTCTTCTCGCTTTAATTCATTTAGCAAAGCGTAAAAATCTGCTGCACCTTGCACATCAACACCAGCAAAGGCTTCATCTAATACCAAGAGTTTCCGAGGCATTACCAAACAATAAGCCAATAAAACCCGCTTCAGTTGACCGCCACTAAGAGTACCAATAGCTTGATGCTGTAAATGATAAGCATCAGTTCGCCGTAAGGCTTCTGTTACTGCTGCCGATTTTTCTCGGTCTTGTTTCCACAGCTTGGAGAAAAATGAATTTTTTCTTTTGCCTTCCTTAGTCCATCCTAGTCCGACTAATTCACTGACAGAAATAGGAAAGCTCCGGTCAAAAATGAAGTTTTGCGGCAT
This sequence comes from Nostoc sp. ChiSLP03a, assembly GCF_034531215.2. Lineage (NCBI taxonomy): Bacteria > Bacillati > Cyanobacteriota > Cyanophyceae > Nostocales > Nostocaceae > Nostoc > Nostoc sp. ChiSLP03a. The sequence continues at coordinate 73,269 of NZ_JAVRBQ020000164.1, read as the reverse complement.
ATAGCCCAATGTGTGGCGTAAATGCCCTAATCTGGAAATTGGACGACCCAAGATTTCAATTGTCCCAGCACTTCGAGGTATCAAATCTAAAACCGCTTTTACCAGGGTACTTTTACCAGCACCATTGGGGCCAACAATGGCTGTATCTGTTCCTGGTAATAATTCAAAGGAAATATCTCGAACAGCTAGATAGCTGCCTTGATAAACAGTTAATCTTTCTACTTTCAAAATAGGAATGTCATTGGTCATTGGTCATTAGTTATTGGGCATTAGTCATTGGTCATTAGTTATTGGTCGTTGATCATTGGTCAAAGGACAAAGGACAAATCTATTTACACGATGTTTCCAGAGTTTGCAAATTAGCTTTCATTGCCTTGAAATAATGCTGTGGGTCTGTTTCGCCAGTTTCTAGAGAATCCAGAGTACGCAAATTTAATTTCAAGTCTTTAGAGAGGCTGTTCAGCAGTTTATTATCTACTCCTGGTTCGCTAAATAAAGCTTTAACTTTGTATTTTTTCACAGCGCTGACGGCATTTTGGACATCTGTTGGTGAAAGTTGATCTTCGGGAATTTGCACCACAGCAACTTGCTTGAGGTTATAGCGTTTAGCTAAATATGGAAATGCATCATGAAAGGTAATAAAGGTGCAAGTGGGATTTTTCTGTAAAGTCTGCTGAAATTCACTGTTTAAACTTTCTAATTCTTTAATATAAGCTGTAGCATTTGCTTCGTAAGTAGCTTTGTTCGCCGGATCGGCAGCAATTAATCCATCTCGAATATTTGTTACCTGCTGTTTTGCTAAAACTGGATCTAACCAAACGTGCGGATTACCCTGACTATGTTCGTGGTCTTTTTCATCTGGCATCGTTTTGACAACAGGTGAAATTTCATTTAAGGGTTTAATACCAATACTTGCATCAATTTCAGTTAATTTGGGATTTTGGGCATTTTTGACAGTACCTTCCAGAAATTCCTCCAAGCCTAAACCATTTTTCACTAACACCTTAGCAGTAGCGATCGCTTTGACATTTCCTGGTGTCGCTTGGTATTCATGTACCTCCGTACCAGGTGGCACTAGAATTTCTACATCTGCCACATCCCCAGCTACTGCCTTAGTAAACAAATATATCGGCAAAAATGTCGCTACTACTTTAGTTTTTCCCGGCTGCGCCTGTGGGATAGAAGCAGCTTTTTGTGCTTGCGGCGACTGTTCGGAAGTTGTTCCCTGATTTGGATTCGATTGGCTACACCCAGTAGCCATCGATAACATTAGCAGAGCAATTATGGGCAAGATGCCGCTTCTTTGCCTACCTGTTCTAATTTCTCTGCAATTCACAATCACGTATTTTGCCCCCAAAACGGATGCTGACTCTGCCTCTGTCAAAATTCCTCTTGACAACTTTATACTATAATAATTCTCATTCTCATTCTCAGTACATAATATCATTCTGGGTCTCTGTGTAATGAATAACAACAAAACTTTTTCAGACGGTACAACTCTCTGCAATTTAGTTTTCCCTGAATAATTAGGATTTTTTGACTTTTTTTGTTAAAAAGTTTCCTTACTTCTGATAAGATTGCTGACAAATATTCTCATAAAATACACGTTTAAAAAACGTGGTTTGGGTGTGAGTTGGAGATCGGTGTGAGGAGAGAAATGCAAAAATTCTGGAAATATCTGCTAGTTAGTCCAGCAGTCTGCGGTGTCATGCTATTTGTGAATACTGCTACATTTGCAGGTGAAACTTCTAGCATGTCTGAAATCAATCAAGTGCAAGTTTTAGCTAATCCAGACACAAAAGTTCAGACAAAAGCGCAAGTTACCTCCGTGTCTCAATTTTCTGATGTACAACCAACCGACTGGGCATTTCAAGCATTGCAATCCTTGGTTGAGCGCTATGGCTGTATTGCAGGATACCCAAATAGCACCTATCGCGGTAATCGGGCATTAACGCGATATGAGTTTGCTGCTGGTTTGAATGCTTGTCTCGATCGCGTTAACGAACTTATTGCTACAGCGACTGGCGATTTAGTTAACAAACAAGATTTAGCCACATTACAAAAGTTGCAAGAAGATTTTTCCGCTGAACTGGCGACACTCCGAGGCCGTGTGGATACAGTAGAAGCGCGAACTGCTGAATTGGAGGCGAATCAGTTCTCAACTACAACTAAATTGCAAGGAGAAGTTGTTGCAGTCGTTAGCGATGTTTTGTCAGGAAATACAGTTAACGGTGCAGAAATTACAGATAAGAATACAACTTTAGGGTTACGGGCGCGGATAGAATTCGTGACCAGCTTTACAGGAAAAGATACGCTGTTCACCAGAATCCAGGCTGATAATATTTTCAGCCCTAATATTGGTACGCCAGAAGGTAACTTATTTTTTGCTGGCGAGGATGGTACCACTAATGCTTTTATAGATGCCTTGTATTACAAATTCCCTCTGGGTGAAAAAACAGAGGTTACTGCTCTTGTCAACGCAGCCGCAGCAGATGATATTACCAGTACTGTCAATCTCTTTGATGGTGATGGCTCCTTTGGTGCTTTGTCCACCTTTGGTACACGCAACCCAATTTATAATCAGATAAATGGCGCGGGGTTGGCAGTAACGCACGAGTTCAGTGATAAATTGGCACTGAGTCTAGGGTATTTGAGTGGTACAGCTAATGACCCTACACCCAATAATGGTTTGTTCAATGGTTCTTATGGTGCGTTGGCACAGCTGACAATTAAACCAAGCGATCGCATTTCTATCGGTTTAACTTACATCAATTCCTACAATCAACCATTACTCACAGGTAGTAATGCTGCTACTTTCCAGAATATAGCAGCTATCCAGGGTTTACCAGAAGATCAAGTAGGATTTTCCAGTAATTCTTACGGTGTCGAAGCATCCATTGGCATCACTGATAACATTGTCTTGGGTGGTTGGGCTGGATACACCAACAGCCAAAGCTTGAGAGGAACTCGTGGAGACGTTGATATTTGGAACTATGCTGTCACCTTGGGCTTCCCTGACCTCGGTAAAAAAGGCAACTTAGCAGGTATCATCGCTGGTGTGGAGCCGAAAGTGACAAGTTCTGACATCGCAGGGTTGGATAGCGATCCCGATACATCCTATCATCTTGAGGCTTTTTACCAATATAAGCTAAGTGACAATATCACCATTACTCCTGGAGTCATCTGGTTAACATCTCCAGATCACAACGACACTAATGATGATGTTGTTATTGGTGCATTGAGAACCACATTCAGTTTCTAATTTTTCAAATCTTAAAAAAAGACGCAAAGGATAAATTTGCGTCTTTTTTGTGTATAGGTTTAAAAATAGAACTTAGCATTTTTACCCAGCTTGATATAGCAAGGGACTGGGGACTGGTGACTGGGGATTGGGTGAAAAGTCTTGTTGTGTCTAAGTTTTATCATCTGTTAATGTCCTAACCACCAAGGCTTGTGCTATATCTGAAAACAACGCGAGTTTGACAGTTAGGAAAAGTCAAAAAAGTTGCTCGATATGAAGTTACTCAACGGGACATCCATGCAGCTTGAAAAAAGTCGCGTTCACAAAACATCGCGTAACGATAAGTTGAATGCACAATAGAATTGGTAGCGGCATAATTGTCAACCAAATTTTCTAATTGTTGTGTTAGTGGTTGAAAATCTGCGCTGCTATAAGTACGAATCCAGTCTGCATATTGATGATTAGGAATACCGTTACCAGCCAATTTTTCTCCTAAAAAGGCATACAAACGCATACAGGGAGACATCGCCGCCGCAGTTAAACCTACATCTTTGCTCCAAGCAGTTGCTAACAAAAAATCAGTATAGCGGCGGGTGGCAGATGCAGGTTCTACAGCATACAAATTGACTCCCCACTCAGAAGCATAGCTACTATGCAGGCGAAGTTCTTCTAAAACTCCACTAGCTAAATTATGAAATGTGGTAAAACCTAACCAGTCTGGTGCTTTAGCTGCGGCGATACTGTAGGCACGGGCAAAAGCTTCTAAGAAAAAAGCATCTTGCCCTACGTAGTAAGCAAATTTAGCTTGTTCAAGAGTACCATCGCCAATGCCTTGAACGAAAGGATGCTCTAAGCAAGCTTGGGCTAAGTCTTGATTTGCTGCCCATAATTCGTTAGATAAAGTCATTTCTCATTTGTCATTTGTCATTTGTACTGCCCTTCAAATACGCTCAGGAACCGCGAACGCGAACAGCGTCTCCAAGAGTTGTATTTGTTAACTGTTATTATCTCCTTTAAAAAGGGAAGAAATTGAGCAAGACTGAGCCAATACTTCCCAAAAAGTCAACGAAGCTGGGTTTACCAGTACTTACCTTCTCATTGACGGGTGTTTGTAGTTCTTTTATAAAAGTTTGGGCTGTTAAAGTTCCAGTGCTGTTGTTTTGGGATGTAAACAATTTTTCTGCAACTTGAGCATCTTGAAATGCACCTTGTCTATCTAGTATTTGGTAACGGGCAACACCACGAGCTAGATAAGCATCCGCATATTCTGGTTTAATTGCGATCGCTTGATTAAAATAACTGATTGCTTGCTGTTGGTTGCCTTTTTGCCCTTCTGCTACACCCAAAGCATAAAATTCTGCTGGTGAAGCAATTTGTGATGGTATCGCAACTGCACCTTGAAAGTTAGTCCCATTCAAGTAAGCACCAGTTAGTTCTGCATTTGCTAAATAACTATTTCTCAAATCAGCACCCGTCAAATTTGCCCCATTAAATTTAGCTTCGCTCAGGTTAACGCCAAATAAACTCGCGCCACTTAAGTTTGCACCCCGCAAATCTGCACCGCTCAAGTTTGCACGGCTGAGGTTAGCACCTGTGAGATTAGCACCGCTCAAATTGGCTCCAGATAAGTCAGCCATCACTAAACCTGCACTCGTCAAATCACAGTTTTGACATTGTTTGGTTGCTAATAACTGTTTAACATGTTCAGAATTAGCCGCTTGTACGGTCGTTGTCAAACTAATCGTGGTTAAAAATGCAACTGCACTTAGAAGTTGATTCTTCATAAATATGTAATATTTTTTACTCAATAGCATTATGAACTGAGATGGATTTATACCTCAGCATTATGATATGAGCAATCTCAATAATTTGTCCTCTGTAGTTGCCTACATCACTTATAAATTGGTGATACCTTTCCTGTGGAACCTTACGCTAAAGGATTCTAGAAAAGTCGGGGAAGTATAAATTGAGTCGATATTAAGATTGATAACCCCAGTAACAAGGGTAAATGAGCATCATTCGTCAAGATAAATGATACACTTTACTACAGGCGAAACTTATGTTACAAAATTAAACTCACCGCAAAATATCGCTTCCAAAAAATCATCTGTAACATCCAAATAATTAGTATTTTTTAAAATCAAGTCAATTAGTAGAACAGTATCCAAGCCTAAAGTTTGCCCTATAACTGGACTAGTCATTGTCATCAGGGATGCTTTAACTCAAGAGCAAAATGATAGATTTTCTTTTGGATACCCTGATTTTAAAGAAATATGAGACTATAGAAACATTAAGGCAGTCGGAAAAACGTGAGTCAGCAAGACAAACTCTTAGACAAAATTATCTCTGGGACTTCTGATACAGATATCCCCTTCGCCCAACTGTGGCAACTTTTATATACACTAGGCTTTGAAGAACGGATTCGTGGCGATCATCGTATTTTTGTCAAAGCCGATGTTGAGGAGATATTGAACCTGCAACATAAAAAAGGAAAAGCTAAAAGCTATCAAATTAAACAAGTTCGGGCAGTGATTCTCAAATATAAGCTAGGAAGTAAAAATGATGTTTCGGTATGAAATTATTCTCTACTGGAGTGAATTAGATCGAGCCTTTATTGCTGAAGTCCCAGAGTTATCAGGCTGTGCTGCTGACGGTGATACTTATCAAGAAGCCCTGAATAATGTAGAATTAGTTGTGCAGGAATGGATAGAAACTGCTAAAGATTTGGGGCGTCCAGTTCCTGAGCCTAGACCGCGTTTGATGTACATTTAATTGATACACAAAGCAAGTTAAACTGATTTTTTAGCATCATCAGAAATATTTAATACCACATTAGATACGGATCGGAGAAATTTTCGCTAAAAGACCTAAAAAATTCTACTGGCTGCCATTATAGTATCTAAGTTATAGCGATTCTCATTTGAATGAGTACACAGTATTGGGCATTATTGTCAACTTTAGCTCAAATGCTTGTACCACAAGTCGAATTACCCCCCTTAGTCCCCCCTTATAAATCTACCGTGTATACACAAGTCTTAAAAACCTAACCTTAATAAGACTTTCCTCGTTCCCAGTCTGAGCAGGGGAATGCGTTCATTGAGTCAGAGACTCAATGTCTGGCTGGAGGCAGAGCCTCTAATAAGCCATTCCCAGTCTCAGACTGGGAACGAGAAGTGAAATCCAGTCATTTCTTGAATTCGGGCGATCGTTGATTGAATTCGGGCGATCGTTGATTGAATTCGGGCGATCGTTGATTGAATTCGGGCGGTCGTTTGTTGAATTCGGGCGATCGTTGATTGAATTCGGGCAGTGGTTAGGGTGGGGTAAAACCCAGATTCTGGAACCAGTTCAGACTTGTGTATACACCGTAGCCTTTATAAGGGGAGGGTTAGGGTGGGGTAAAAGAATATTTGATACATCAATCATAACTTTTCAAACATCCTTTAAGTGAAGAACTTTGTTACTGGCAACCTTACAAATTACCATAATATGTGATTTGTATTTGTTAGTAGTATAATGAATAAGTTGTAGTCCAGAACATTCTAGCTCTTGCAATAGTTTAGGTATTTCATACTTGTGATGCCGCCAAATAGTAATCTCTTCACCTTTAGAGATTTCAATATTTTTCTCTATACCCATCCGACTAAAATTTATAGTGTAATCATGACGCAGTTTCAGATTAGCAACAATACTATCTGTTTTGAAATCGTATTTTCTCACTAGTTCGCAATCTTCAGATTTTATCCCAATCTTCTTTTTAACCCATCCATATACTTCTTCTACATGATACTTGCAGCCACCTCTAACTATTCCATCCCATGTAGAGTTAGAACCAGTTTCGTTAGTAAATACTAAAAGATCATTTTTTCCCATGCTATCTCTAAAGTTTTTGAACACTTCATCTCTATTTTGATGATTTCCAATGGTAACTCCTAAGTGTAAAAATATTTTGGCTGTGTCGTCAATTTCAAGGCTAGCTTGATTTTGGAATAAACTTTTGGGTACACAACTACTTTCTATGTCAATTGTGAAACTGAGAAAATCGACTAGTGGAAACCATTTTTTGAAATTACTTTTGGAGACATGAAGCAATTCTTCGCTAATATCTAAAGCAATATATTTATTAACCTTTTCTAATTGATTTAGTTTGCGGATAAACTTTTTAACTGGATATGAATTACCTGCACCAACGTCTATAATATTTACTCTATCACCAGCTTTTATATTACCATTCAGGTATTTAAAATTATCTTTTAAAAGGTCAATTTCTACATTTGCTCTTCCATACCATCTAGGAATAGCATGTTTTAGATAAAAATCGTTCCAAATTTTTGCACCTCTCCCTTTATAAGAATACTTGAGAGGAATTTCTCGTCTGACTTCTAATGCATGAATTATCCCTGAAACTTCTTCTTCAGAAAAAATAGAGTAGAACTCTGAACTTGGCTTTGCTGTGCGACTGATAGTAGTTGAGATATTCGAGGAAAGTTGGGAATTACGATGAAAATTTTGAGCCATTATTCTTGTTCTTTGGTTTTCTTCGGTCTGGAAATTGATTAGCCGCAATGCTTGCTAAAAATGTATTCTCCCATGCCACTGTCCCAAAACTCGGAATTTGCACCACAAACAAGAGAGGTACTCTATATTTCACATTCGCCACTATCAAATGGTCAATTGTTTTTTTACAATCAAAGTACGATAATTTTCCAATATACAGGGGTGAATTGCAGTGGTTCAGCAACCAGAACTCCAGGAAACTTCGTCGATAAAGGCAACCCAGCGCGTGCTTAAAAGTTTAAGCACTTACCGATGGACTTCACTGGGAGCATTGGTGAGCCTGTTGCTGTTGACGATCGCCAACGCACTCACTCCACAACTATTTCGGTGGGGAATTGATGAGGGAATCGCGCCAAAAAATCTCCAGATTGTGCTATATAGTGCCGCTTGGATGGTAGTCGCGGCGATCGCTCGTGGTGTATTTAACTTTGGACAAAGCTATTTAGCAGAAGCAGCGTCTCAGGGTGTTGCTTATGACCTGCGAAACAAAATTTTCAGCAAAATTCAAAATCTCAGTTTCAGCTTTCATGACCAGGCGCAGACTTCCCAACTCCTAACCCGTGTCACCAGCGACATTGAACAAATCCGTACCTTTGTTGGTACTAGTTTAATTCAAGTCGTCGGTTCGCTTGTGACATTGGTGACTATTTCGGTGGTTTTGCTGGTGATGAACTGGCAACTAGCACTGATTACGCTAACGGCAGTGCCTATAGCCGCATGGTTAATGGCACAATTCGTGACTCGGAATAATAAACTTTTTCGGCAAGTACAAGAGCAACTGAGTAACCTGAATGCTGTATTGCAAGAGAATTTACTAGGAATCCGGGTGGTGAAAGCGTTTGTGCGGGAGTCCACCGAAAGGTCGCGTTACACGACTTTAAATGATGGTCTAGTCAAGGCAAACATGAAGACCATTAGCGCCATTCACAATACCTTCCCGTTCATCTTTTTGGTGAGTAATTTGGTAACACTGGCAGTTTTCGGCTATGGGGGAGCGCAGGTGATTGGGCGCAGATTTTCCATTGGCGAACTGGTGGCGTTTAACTCCTACCTAGCGTTGATTCTCCAACCGATTTTGTTGATTGGATTTGCCGCACCCGCGATCGCTCAAGCAGCTGCTTCCGCCGAACGTGTCTACGAAGTTGTGGATGCAGAGGTAGAAATTCGCGATTGCCCTGGTGCTGTCCCCTTTGATACTTGTGGTGGTAGAATTACCTTTGAAAATGTTTCCTTTCGCTATCCCGGAGCGACAACCGAAACTCTCAAAGAAGTATCCTTTGAAACCAAGCCTAACGAGCTAATCGCCGTTCTCGGAATGACTGGTTCGGGAAAAAGCACAATCATGAACCTGATTCCTCGCTTTTACGATGTCACCAAGGGAGCAGTTCGCATTGACGGACGAGATATAAAAAGTTTCACACTCAAAAGCCTCAGATCGCATATTGGGATTGTTTTTCAGGAAACCACCCTCTTCTCTGGCACAATCCGCGAAAATATTGCCTACGCCAAACCCGATGCCACCTTAAAACAGGTGATTGAAGTTGCAAAAACTGCCCAAATGCACGATTTTATTAGCGGTTTACCCGATGGCTACGAGACGATTGTGGGCGAACGGGGCGTAGGCTTATCTGGTGGACAAAAGCAGCGAATTGCGATCGCTCGTACCTTACTAACCGATTACAGCATTCTGATACTTGACGATAGTACCTCGGCTATAGACGCGAAAACTGCTGCCCAAATTCAAGCCGAACTAGATGGTTTAATGCGCCAAAAAGCTTGTACAACCTTTGTAGTAGCTCAACGTATTAGCACCATCCAGAATGCCGATCGCATTTTTCTCATGGATAAAGGACGATTGGTAGCACAAGGCACTCACGAAGAATTGATGCAAACCAGTCCACTCTACGGTGTAATTTTGGAATCTCAGGTAAAGCCGAAGGAGAAAAAATGAGAGGCACTATTCCCGTTGTTGCATCTGAGGAAAACACGAGTCAGCAATTTTCCACCCTGCGGCGCTTTTTACAATACGTGCTGCTTTATCGCAAAGAAATTCCCATCGCTCTGACATTAGTATTAATTGGTGCCATAACTCAGGCAGTTGGGCCATTCTTTCTCGGCTGGTCGATCGATCGTCTGATTGCACAAGGGAATTTGCAAGGACTGCTGATGTTGTTAGGGCTACTAGGACTGAACTACGGACTTGGTGTCTTAGCAATTCGGGGTCAAATTGTTCGAGTCGGCTGGATTATGCAGCGATTGCTGGCTCAACTAAGACAAGATATTTTCATTAAAATCCAAAGTCTGCCACTCAGCTTTTTCGATCGCAGCGAAGCAGGTGATTTAATGAGTCGCTTGCTCAATGATGTCAACACCGTGAATCAAGCATTTGGACTGACGATTGCCCAAATGCTGGGCAATACTTTCAGTTTGGTGGGCATTGTAATTGCCATGCTCTCAATCAACCTGCGACTTGGTTTGTTGAGCAATCTGGTTGTGCCACTGATGATTTTTACCACAAGCTTGTTTGCACGTTGGGCAAGAGCCAGATTTCGCGTCACCCGACAAACCATTGGGGAACTTTCCGCCAAGTTAGAAGAAGATATTGGCAGCGTCCGAGAAGCACAAGCATTTAATCGCGTACAGATGAATATCGCAGAATTTGACGTTCTTAACGCCGCTAATAGAGATGCTAACGTTGAGGCTGTGGCAATTACTTCCGCCTTTTTGCCCTCTATCGATTTTCTCAACACACTAGCAACGGCTGGCGTGCTAGCCTATGGCGGTTATCTAGCGGTAACAGGAGCTGCAACAGTGGGTGTAGTGACATCCTTTTTACTTTACGTCCAGCAGTTCTTTCGCCCGATCCAAATTCTCAGCCAGTTTTATACTCAAGCTCAATCTGCTTTTGCCGGATTAGAGCGAATATTTCTATTATTAGATGAACCGTCAGAACTCAAAGATGCACCCGATGCCATAGAAATGCCGCCTATTCAAGGTGAGGTGACATTCGAGAATGTCAAATTTGGCTATAACCCAGATCGACTGGTTCTTAAAGGAGTGAATTTACACGCCTATCCAGGAGAGATGGTTGCATTAGTCGGGCCAACCGGTTCGGGAAAAAGTACAATTATTAACTTGATTTTGCGCTTCTATGATGTATCAAGCGGTGCAGTAAAAATTGACGATCTTGATGTGCGTAGTGTGACTCAAGCAAGTCTGCGCCGTCAAATTGGCATCGTCCTACAAGATAATATTTTGTTCACTGGTACTGTTGCCGAAAATATAGCTTTTGGCGCTCCTTACGCCAGCCAAGCTGATATCGAAGCGGCTGCACAACTGGCAAATGTGCATGAGTTCATTACCTCACTACCACAGGGTTATACAACTCAATTGGGAGAACGGGGAGCGCCTCTGAGCCAAGGACAGCGACAACTAATCAGTATTGCTCGGGCGGTATTAATTAATCCCCGAATTCTGATTCTGGATGAAGCCACCAGCAGCATCGATACCCGCACAGAAGCACTAGTACAAAGTGCGATCGCTCGATTACTCCAAGGTCGTACTAGTTTCGTAATTGCCCACCGTCTCAGTACAGTTACTCAAGCAGATCGGGTATTAGTAATTCAGCAAGGGCAAATTGTAGAACAGGGTACTCACGCCGAACTCATTAATCAGCAGGGTGTTTATGCCAACCTTTATGCTCTGCAACTGGGTGCAGCAGACACAATGGTTCTTCAAAACGAAAAGTAAAATATATAGATATATAGCTCAAATTTACTAATTGCCAGCAAAAAAAATGAAGCTCCCTAACCTCGATTCACAAACCATCGATCGCATCATTGAAATGGCATGGGAAGATAGAACATCTTTTGATGCGATTGAAGCTCAGTTTGGGCTATTGGAAAAAGAGGTAATCGCCCTAATGAGGCGCGAAATGAAAGAATCTAGTTTTAAGATGTGGCGAGAACGGGTCACTAAACGCAATACAAAGCATTTATCTCAGCGAGAATTTATTGCAGGTCGATTTAAATCGCATAATCAAAAAACGTAAGTAATTGGGTAAGCGATTGCTCTTTTGTGATATAAACCATCAAGGGCTAAAATGCTGTAGAAAGGCGTTCGCTTGGACTCATTGAGTGAAAACTACCAAAGAGAGAAGCACAATGACGAAAGTTACACTCTACATTGCAGCTAGTTTGGATGGCTACATTGCTCGCAGCGATGGCAAAATTGAGTGGCTATCAATCCTTGATACAGAAGGTGAAGATTACGGTTACACTGATTTTTACGGATCGATTGATGCGATCGCCTTGGGTAGCAAAACCTATGAAGTAGGGCTGGGTTTTGATCGATGGCCTTATCCAGAAAAAAAATCCTTCGTATTCACCCAGCGTAATTTCCAATCCGATCGTGAGGACGTTGTATTTTTTTCTGACCCAGTAAAACAGGCGTTAGCAGATATAGAGGCTCAAGGTTTTAAAAATATCTGGCTAGTTGGTGGCGGAGAATTAATCAATTCGTTTCTTCAGCACAGCTTGATTGACGAATATATTATTTCAACGATTCCAATTATCTTAGGTGGCGGTATACATCTTTTTCCACCATCTAACCGTGAAGAAAAATTGGAGCTGATTAACTCACAACAATATCCAAGTGGTTTACTTCAAGCACATTATAGGCGAAAAGTAAATGATTAAAATAATTCGTAATCCCTAATGATATTCTCTACGAATTACGTTAGCGCCGGCGGCAAGCGAAAGCGTTGCGGTAGCGAGTACTCGAGCCTCCGCAGGAGCGTCATTACGAATTAGCTAAACAAGCTTCTGAACAGCGTTGCTAAAGTCTTCGTAAGGAGAAACCCCTACTATAGTTTCTGCTAAAATACCATCTTTAAAAATTAAAACTGCTGGAATACTGCGAAGATCGAATTTTTTGAAAACGGGCTTATTCCTGTCAACATCTACCTTAACGACTTTAGCACGACCTTTGTATTCTTCGGCAAGTTGATCCATTAACGGACTGACTAGGCGACAGGGGCCACACCAAGTAGCAGTAAAATCAACAACAACAACTTTCTCTTCACTTCCATTTAAAACAACATCAAATTCACTTTCTTCAACGTAAGTAACTATGTCAGTATCAGTAGACATTTTTTAATTCCTTAGTGGCAAACTAAATTTCAGCAAAAAACTAACTATACAAACTATACTCCCTTTTGAGTGTCAGATTCATTAGTTACCTATATTCACAGGAAAACTCCCGCAGACAATTTTTGCCAGTAAGGGTATATTTAATTACTATTTTTTTGCGTAGGGTGCGATCGCATAACGTACATTCCTATCCAAAAACCCATACCTTCAAGGCGTAGAAGCGTTAACAGTCATCCTCCTGGCCAAATAATTCTAACAACCCAATTGTGCCGACAAAAAAAGTATAAATAGCATATTTTATTGGCATCTTTTGTCTTGAAGGTGCATAAAAAGCTGCTATAATACTTTCAATAAAATGGCATATCATCGCAAAACGCTCAATCCAAAAAATTGGATGAAAGCTGCTTGGGACATGAATGTTAGTTATTAGTGCATAAATATTCCACGATTCCAATCCAATTGCGCTTGTTATCAGCGCTGTAGATATAATTTTTATAAAGATAAAAATCTTTTTCTTGATAAACTTTAAGTCCATACTGCCCAAAATAATATTTAACATATCTACAATACCTGGAAAATTAACCAAAAATCTAATATGTGTTGTCTAAAGATTTGCCCTAAGTCAGCCAATTTTATTTCATGATTTTCATTTTTACAAAAGCCGATAAAAATATATATAAATATGCTAAAGAGGTAAACTGGCACAGCTAGCTATATGCCCTCACGATGACAATTTCTATATTAGTAACTTCCAAAAAAGAAATTATCCCAAATTATTCGTACATTTGTATTATGGGCGCACATCTGCGCATCCCTAAGATAAGATGTTTTTTAACTGGAAATACCTGAAGTCAATATTCCCAAAATTTTCAGAAAAGAACAGACTAAAAACTATGAACGATCGAGATTAAATCGCCAGATATTTAAAAAATGACAAAAGTGTGGAATAATACATAAGTGGAAAATTTAATTGCACTCCATAGATTGATAAGAAATGTAAAGCTATGATTGCTCAACATTACAACTCAATTCATGTTGAAAATGACTTGCTTAAACAAATCAAAATTAAAGAAAATCAGCTAAAAATTGCACAAGAAGCTGAGATGCTTCATGTTGCAGAAGAATTACAGAGTCAGTTATTAAAGCTACAGTCTCAATTATCAGAGCCGCAAGAGCAAGACGCTGAAATTCAAGCGTTGATGAGTTTGCTAGACGAATAAGATTGTAAACTTTTGTTGCAAAGTTTATTGTAAATACAAAATTTCTGTTATTCAAAAGCAAAGCATAGTGATTGTGATGTCTGGGAATGTAGCTTATGTGCTACAGCTTAATAATTAACAAGACAAGCAAAAGCCATAGAAGAGGGATGATTCTTACTTAGATAAGACGTTGGGGTTTTTGCTGAATATGTGGTCTTTTGCTTTGCGGTACTGAATCAATCTTAAGAATAGGTTTAATTGGGCGCTGTTGCCTTTGATTAAGAATTTGAATTTCTCTCTCAATTGAATCTTTTCCTTGTCTAAAAAATTCTTGAGAATTATATGGAACCAAGTCACGGGATAAATGTTGAGCTTGTCTTGGAGTCAAACTAGGAACTGCTTGTTCAGCATTGGCAGAAGTCTGTACAGCCAGTAAAAAAGCTGTTGAAAGCACCAAAGGTTTTATTTTTATACATCCGGTAACTATTAGGTTTAACATAGTTGATAGATCGGTTACGTGAAGACAGTTTCCAACCATATTAGTGTTGGTCTGATTATAAATAAAGTAGACTTATTCCCTTGCTAATTACCTCCTACAAATGGATGAATTATCAATTAATCAGCTAAACTATTAGTACAGTACAGCGTAAATACAGCTACTATCTAAATTAACCAGATAAGTTGCTCAAGCAACTGGTTAAAGTTAGACAAACCTTCCCTACTTAAAATTTTGATGGATGTTGAAAGCAAGAGAATTGTACTATTCAATAGCTAATGGTATTTTCGCCTTTTGAAACACCTGCTCAACAGTAAATTGCAGTTTTTCAAACAAAGAATCTGTGAGTAGTTCTTCTCCCATATAAGTTTGTGGCGCTGCATCTGGATAAAAAACAGTAATGCTTCTAGCTTTACTATCTAATACCCATACCCGCAGCACCTTAGCATCCAAATAGTCTTTGGCTTTAGCCGCCATTTGTCCAAAGGTTTGCCCTGAGGAAATAATCTCAATCACCAAATCAGGAGGAACAGAACATGCTCCTTCTTTATCCCAATCAGGGGGTAAACGTTCATTAGAAATATATAAAATATCCGGTATTGGCATCCAATCTCGCCCTCGACGAGTTAATGCAACAGCTAATTCTGGGCAAACTTCTCCTTTCCCCTGACAGCATTGCTCAATCAAATTCAGAAGGGCACGAGTAAGTTTAGAGTGGAATTTTTTTGGTGACATTTTAGGAATTGCCTGACCATCAACAAGTTCGTAGGTAATATCTCCCTCGCCTGGTGGAAGATTTAGGAACTCTTGCAAAGTTAATTGATTTTTGGCTTGGAGTATCATGACTCATTAATTCGTAATTGAAGAACAGAGCAACTAACTTTTATTCTGACACCTGAATTCTTCTTCAAATTGTTCACATTCCTCGCAAAACTTGCCGAATAATGTCCGATGGCACTTCATCGGTAATTTTTACTACACCAATTTCCGTTGGTAAAACAAACCGAACTTTTCCTGCTTTGACTTTCTTATCTAACTGCAACGCCTCAATAATTGCTTCAATATCTACTCCATCTGGCAACTGAGTTGGTAAACCCGCTTTTTGAATTAAAGCATTTTGACGTTCTGTATCTTCTTTTTGCCACAATCCTAAATCCACAGCAATTTGACCGGCTGCCACCATACCAATAGCCACCGCTTCACCATGATTCACTAAACGATAACCAGTCAAACTTTCCACTGTATGACCGATGGTATGTCCATAGTTGAGAATCGCCCGTAATCCGCCTTCTTTCTCATCTTTGCTAACAACATCAGCTTTAGCTTGACAAGAGCGTGTTAATATGCTGGTTATCAGGTCAGGTTTTACATACCGGAGTTGGTCGAGGCGTTTACTTGCTTCCAACTGGGCAAACAATTCGGCATCCCAAATCACGCCGTACTTAATAACTTCTGCCATTCCTGCCCGAAACTCACGCATAGGGAGAGTTTTTAACACATCTGGGTCAATTAAAACCAAACGCGGTTGATGGAATGCCCCAATTAAGTTTTTACCGTGGGGATGATTCACGCCAGTTTTGCCACCAATTGCCGAATCTACCATCGCCAACAAAGAGGTAGGCACTTGGACAACATTAATACCACGTAGCCAAGTTGCAGCCGCAAAGCCAGTCATATCGCCAATTACACCTCCGCCCAAAGCCACCATCGTAGAAGAACGTTCTAGGCGGTTTTCCAAGGCTACATCGTAGATTTTTTGGATGGAATTGAGGGTTTTGTAGCGTTCACCAGGTGGTAGATTGCAGCTAGCAACTTCAAATCCAGCAGATTTTAGGGATGTAATTGCTCTTTCGCCAAAATGCTTAAAAATCGTCGGATTAGAAACTAGCAGTACCTTTTTGCCTAAATTGAGACTGGACATCTGTTGACCCAGTCGATCTAAACTCGAAGGTGCGTTAGCGTCGCTCGACGTTCGCGTAGCGTCTCGTTCGTGCAGCGTCTCCGACAGGAGAAGAGAAGTTATCGCAATCTCATAAGACTGCTCTGGTAAATTTACATTAATTACAGAAGTCATTGCCCAACCCCAAACAAGCGCTTGTGGGCTGTATTGTATCGCAATCTACAAAATGGGCATAGGGCATTGGGCATAGGAGATTGCTAAGAAGCAGGCAAGCAGCAAAGAAGTTTTAGTAAGTATTTTTCCTCTACCCTCATGCCCTATGCCCAATGTCCCATACCCATGCCCAATACCCAACAACTAATGATTCAATAGATTTAGGAAGTATTCTGGAGAGCAATAAATGTTTGCAATTGTATCTTATATCGTCTTCTTGGGTTTATTCTTTGGCTTATCTGTAGGATTGCTGTTCGGTCTACGGACTGCCAAAATAATTTAATCGAGGTATATTCAACCCAAAACTCTTGTGGGGGCGGGCATCTTGCCTGCCCTCAGTTGACAAATAGGCTATAAAACCTTTACTTTTTCACCAATTCCGGCAACGTGAACTTAATAAAATTGCTGTAGGCTTTAGTCCGTCGGTACTTACTGCCTGATGTTGACAAGAAGTTAATTGTTTTTTCCTAAAGTATTGTTACTGGATCGTGATATGATTCAGCTGACTGAATGTGCAGTCATCATATTTAACTGTACTGGTTTCAAGTCCCGTGAGCTTGTCTGACGAATCAATTGCGCCCACTCCGACAACGCAACAAGATGCTAAAACTGGTTCTGAAGACACAGAATCAGGTAACTCCATGCAAGAGTTCTATCAACTCTTTCAGCGATTATTGGTAATCACGCTTGTCTTGACGGGGGTTATTTTTATCTCTGTGTGGATTTTTTATTCCTTAAACATTGCCCTAAATTATTTAATTGGGGCGTGTACAGGTGTGGTTTACTTAAAAATGTTGGCAAGAGATGTTGAGCAGCTTGGTAGTGAAAAAACCAGTCTGAGCAAAACTCGTTTTGCTCTGTTTATTGGAGTCATGATCGTGGCAACTCGATGGCGTGAGCTACAGATTTTGCCCATTTTTTTGGGATTTCTAACTTACAAAGCCACGCTCCTCGTCTATATGGTGCAAATTGCGTTCATTCCTGATTCTTAAAAAGTCAGGCTCACAAAGATAGTAATCCCATCCTCGCTCGTTGGGGAAAATGCTTGAAGAATGCAAATGCTTAGTGTCTTAAACGCCTTTAATTCTTTTCCCCTCGCCGAATTAGAAGTAGGTCATCATTTCTACTGGCAGTTGGGCAATCTTAAAATTCATGGGCAAGTTTTTCTCACCTCATGGTTTGTGATTAGTATTCTAGTAGTGGCTTCAATTGCTGCTACTCGCAACGCACAAAGAATTCCCAAGGGCATCCAAAATTTGATGGAATATGCCCTAGAATTTATTCGCGATCTGGCCAAAAACCAACTTGGTGAGAAAGAGTACCGCCCTTGGGTGCCATTTATTGGCACATTGTTCTTGTTTATTTTCGTATCGAACTGGTCAGGTGCGCTAATTCCCTGGAAGCTCATCAAGCTACCTTCGGGCGAATTGGCAGCTCCCACCAATGACATCAATACGACTGTCGCATTGGCATTGCTGACCTCCTTAGCGTACTTTTACGCAGGTTTTAGCAAACGGGGTTTAGGTTACTTTAAGAAATATATAGAGCCAACACCTGTTTTGTTGCCGATCGCAATTCTCGAAGATTTCACCAAGCCCCTCTCCCTAAGCTTCCGACTATTTGGTAATATTTTGGCGGATGAATTGGTAGTAGCGGTGCTGGTGCTGCTAGTTCCTCTATTTGTACCTCTGCCTGTAATGGCCTTGGGTTTATTTACCAGTGCCATTCAAGCCCTGGTTTTTGCCACCCTAGCCGGAGCATACATTCATGAGGCAATGGAGGGGCATGGTGAAGAAGGACATGAGGAGCATTAAACTTCTCAGTTGATAGCACAGTCAAGAAGAGCATATTCGCTCAAAACATCGCAAAGCGCGATCAAAGAACTCCTGTGCAGCGTGAAAATCACGTTTCTAATCGTTAACGCACTTTTGTTAGTTTTGTAATCAAAGCAAGGAAAATCAACATGGATCCATTAGTTCAGGCTGCTTCAGTTCTCGCTGCTGCTTTAGCGATTGGTTTAGCTGCAATTGGCCCTGGTATTGGTCAAGGAAACGCTGCTGGACAAGCAGTAGAAGGTATTGCTCGTCAACCTGAAGCAGAAGGAAAAATTCGCGGTACTCTGCTATTAACCTTGGCATTCATGGAATCCTTGACTATCTATGGTCTAGTAATTGCCCTGGTATTGCTGTTTGCTAATCCTTTCGGCTAATACCTGAAATTTTTGTGAGTGTGGAGACGTGAACCATCACGCCTCTACAATCGAAATGTTTTAGGTATCTCAATAGTTATAATGTTCAGTTGACCCTTGTTGGCTATGGGTCTCTAAAATATCAAAGGTTGGATGACGTTGCTAGCCATGAACACTGCTACTCCAGCCAAAGAGGAGACAAATGTTTGATTTCGATGCTACCTTGCCCTTCATGGCATTGCAATTCCTGCTACTAGCAGCTTTGTTGAATGCAATTTTCTATAAGCCACTGACCAAGGTACTAGACGATCGCGATAATTATATCCGAACGAATACCCTTGAGGCGAAAGAAAGCTTGGCAAAAGCCGAGCGTTTAGCCGCCGAATATGAGCAGCAACTCGCAGACGCTCGTAGACAATCGCAAGCTACTCTAGAAGCAGCTCAACTGGAAGCTAAAAAAATTACTGCCGAGAAAATCGCTGAAGCCCAAAAGGAAGCTCAGTCTCAACGAGAACAAGCTTCTGTTGAAATAGAACAACAAAAGCAAGAAGCTTTTCGCACCTTAGAGCAACAAGTTGATGCTTTAAGCAGGCAGATTCTAGAAAAACTATTGGGGCCAACTCCAGTTAGATAAGCTAACTAGACTGGCTCTGCGAAAGCATACGCGTAACTGGGCCCTAGTCCAGAGCGCAAAATTTAAGTGTCAAATAAAGGCACTTTTTCCCTTCTGGGGAAAGATACTTAATTTCCTTACGGGGAAAAGATACTTAAATTTCCTTCCCTTGGGAAAAATACAACGTATTAGCAAGCGAGCAGCGCACTTGTAAATGGGTATCATGGGGACATTCTTATTACTTGCCGCAGAAGCGAACGCTGTTCACTCTGAATTGGCAGAAGGCGCAGCAGAAGGTGGTTTCGGTCTAAACCTAGACATTTTTGAAACCAATCTGATTAATCTAGCGATTCTGGTTGGCATCTTATTCTACTTCGGACGTAAAGTTTTAAGCAATATCCTGAACGAGCGACAATCCAATATTGCCACCGCAATTCAGGAAGCAGAAGGGCGCTTAAAAGAGGCAAAGACTGCCCTTTCCCAAGCGCAAGAGCAGTTGAAGCAATCTCAGGCAGAAGCAGAACGTATCCGCCAATCGGCCACAGAAAACGCCCAAAAGACGAAAGAAGCCTTGTTGGCGAAGGCAGCGCAAGACGTAGAACGCTTGAAACAAACAGCAGCAGCAGATTTAAATACCGAAACAGAGCGAGCGATCGCTCAACTGCGGCAAAGAGTTGCTGCACTAGCATTGCAAAAAGTCGAATCGCAACTCAAAGGCGGGATTGCCGACGATGCTCAACAAAGTTTAATTGACCGCAGCATCGCACAACTGGGAGGCAATGTATGACAAGTCAAGTAGCAACAGCCGAAGTAGCCCAACCCTATGCACAGGCACTTTTGTCAATAGCGCAATCGAAAAATTTGACAGAAGAGTTCGGGGAAGATGCGCGTACTTTACTGGGGCTGTTAAGGGCAGACAAACAGCTATATGACTTCTTCAGTAACCCGTTTATTCAGGCTGAGAACAAAAAAGCTCTGATCAAACAAATACTCGGTGAAGGCGCTAACCCCTACTTACGTAACTTTTTGTTGGTATTAGTAGACAAACGCCGCATTGCATTCTTGGAATCAATTTTTCAACAATATCTGGCGCTGTTGCGGCAGCTGAATCAAACCGTATTAGCGGAAGTAATTTCAGCCGTTCCCCTCACAGAACCTCAACAGCAGGCAATTACAGAAAAAGTGATTGCTATAACTAATGCTCGCCAGGTAGAACTAGAAACCAAGGTAGACAGCGAGTTAATTGGTGGTGTGATTATTAAAGTAGGTTCGCAGGTAATTGACGCTAGTATCCGGGGTCAGTTGCGCCGCCTGTCATTGCGCTTAACTAATAGTTAAGAGTTAGGAGTAGAGACGCGATTAATCGCGTCTGTACAGGAGTTAGAAGTTAGGAGTTAGAAGTTAGGAGTTAAGAGTTAAGTAGACAATAATTTATTTTGACTTTTAACTTTTAACCTTTGATTTTTTAACTCATCGCTCTTAACTCATCATTCTTAACTCATCACTCCTAACTCTTGAATTTTTCCGTCTCGAAAGCAAACAAGATAGACACATGAGCATATCAATTAGACCTGACGAAATTAGCAGCATTATCCAACAACAAATCGAGCAATACGATCAAGAGGTCAAAGTTGCTAACGTTGGTACCGTCCTACAAGTAGGTGACGGTATTGCCCGGATCTATGGTCTGGAAAAGGCTATGGCTGGGGAACTCTTAGAATTTGAAGATGGCACAATTGGCATCGCCCAAAACTTAGAAGAAGACAACGTGGGCGCGGTGCTTATGGGTGAAGGGCTAGAAATTCAAGAAGGTAGCTCTGTAACCGCTACTGGTAGAATTGCTCAGATTCCGGTAGGAGAAGCATTAATTGGACGAGTTGTAGACGCTTTGGGTCGTCCCATCGATGGTAAGGGAGACATCAAATCCTCAGACAGCCGTTTGATTGAATCTCCAGCACCCGGTATCATTGCTCGTCGATCAGTACACGAACCCATGCAAACGGGGATTACAGCTATTGACTCAATGATTCCCATCGGTCGCGGTCAACGGGAATTGATTATTGGCGACCGTCAAACTGGTAAAACTGCGATCGCGATCGACACAATCATCAACCAAAAAGAAGAAGATGTAATTTGTGTCTACGTTGCGATCGGTCAAAAGGCTTCCACAGTCGCCAACGTAGTACAAACATTGCAAGAAAAAGGCGCACTTGATTACACCGTCGTCGTCACCGCTAGCGCCAGCGAACCAGCAACCCTACAATACTTAGCTCCTTACACAGGCGCAACTATTGCCGAGTACTTTATGTACAAAGGCAAAGCTACCCTGGTAATTTATGACGATCTCTCCAAGCAAGCCCAAGCTTATCGCCAAATGTCACTACTGCTGCGTCGTCCACCCGGACGCGAAGCTTACCCTGGAGATGTATTCTACATTCACTCCCGCTTGCTAGAAAGAGCAGCAAAGCTAAGTGACGAATTAGGTAAAGGCAGTATGACCGCCCTACCAATCATCGAAACCCAAGCTGGTGACGTTTCAGCATACATCCCCACCAACGTAATTTCCATTACCGATGGTCAGATATTCCTGTCTTCTGACTTGTTCAACGCTGGTATCCGTCCGGCTGTGAACCCCGGTATTTCTGTATCCCGCGTGGGTTCTGCGGCGCAAACCAAGGCAATGAAAAAAGTTGCCGGGAAGATTAAATTGGAACTAGCCCAATTTGACGACCTGCAAGCCTTCGCTCAATTTGCTTCTGACTTAGATAAAGCCACTCAAGACCAGTTAGCACGGGGTCAACGGTTACGCGAACTTCTCAAGCAGCCACAAAATTCGCCACTCTCAGTATACGAGCAAGTAGCAATTTTATACGCTGGTATCAATGGTTACTTAGATGATGTTCCCGTAGATAAAGTCACAACCTTTACCCAAGGTTTGCGCGAGTACTTAAAGACTGGTAAGTACGCCGAAGGAGTAAGAGCCTCCAAAGCGCTAGGTGATGCAGAAGAAGCTGCTTTAAAGGAAGCACTTACCGAATACAAGAAGACCTTCAAAGCAGCAGCGTAATTAAAGTGAGGAGTGAAGAGTTAAGAGTTAAAAGTTAATGAAATACTCCTAGCTCTTAACTCCTAACTCCTAACTCCTAACTCCTAACTCAAGAATATGGCCAATCTAAAAGCAATACGCGATCGCATTCAGTCGGTCAAAAACACCAAAAAAATTACAGAAGCCATGCGTCTGGTAGCTGCGGCTAGAGTGCGCCGGGCGCAAGAACAAGTGCTAGCAACTCGCCCCTTTGCCGATCGCTTGGCACAAGTATTGTATGGTTTGCAAAGCCGTCTGCGCTTTGAAGAAGCAAACCTACCACTGCTGAAAAAACGCCAAGTTAAATCAGTCGGGTTATTGGTAATTTCAGGCGATCGCGGTCTATGCGGCGGCTACAATAGTAACGTTATCCGTCGTGCAGAAAACCGCGCTAAAGAAATCCAGGCAGAAGGTTTAGACTATCAATTTGTGATCGTCGGACGCAAAGCTACACAGTACTTTCAACGCCGCAATCAGCCAATTGATGCCACCTACAGCGGCTTAGAGCAAATTCCCACCGCAGCAGAAGCCAATCAGATCGCCGATCAACTACTTTCCTTGTTCCTTTCAGAAGAAGTCGATCGCATCGAATTAATCTATACCAGATTCATTTCCTTAGTTAGCTCCCGTCCTGTGGTACAAACCTTACTGCCCCTCGATCCCCAAGGTCTAGAAGCAGGCGATGATGAAATCTTCCGCTTGACAACCCGTGGTGGTAAATTTGAAGTCGAACGCGAGAAAGTGACTAAGGAAGTCCGCACGTTGGCTCCTGACATGATCTTCGAGCAAGATCCCGTGCAGATTCTCGATTCTCTATTGCCCTTGTATCTGAGTAACCAGCTATTGCGGGCGCTACAAGAATCGGCAGCTAGCGAACTAGCAGCGCGGATGACAGCTATGAGTAATGCCAGTGACAACGCTGGTGAACTAATTAACACTCTCACGCTGTCCTACAACAAAGCTCGACAAGCTGCAATTACCCAAGAACTCCTTGAAGTTGTGGGCGGTGCTGAAGCACTAACTTAGAAAAATACTTGTTGTGGATCGTCATAAATAGCCAATCGCTAATTTTAAAACCATTAACGATTGGCTATTTTGAGTAATGGCAGCCATATATCGTGACTTTGATAATTACGAATTACGAATTACGAATTACGAATTAAGAATCGCGTACTATAATTGAAATATGAAGCGCATGGGTCCGTCACGGTTTCGACAGGTTGGCGAACGCTGCTCTGTGATTCAGGTCGAGAGTGAGTCTCCTCTCGCAAATCAAAGGCTCAAACAAAAAGTAAATGCGAATAACATCGTTAGCTTTGCTCGTAAGCCTGCTCTAGTAGCAGCTGCCTAAAAACCTCTTACAGGTTCGAGCGTCTTTAGTTTGACTCCGTTAAGGACTGAAGACCAAACCCCAACGGATGCTCTAGCAAGCGTTCTCTGGTTGGCTTGCTGGCTAAGATTAAATCAGAGCATCCTACGTTCGGGATAATGAACGATTCCCGCCTTGAGGGTCAGAAAGGCTAAACCTGTGAATGAGCGGGGGGTCAATACCCAATTTGGACAGCAGTTCGACTCTGCTCGGATCCACTAAAAATAGTTAACAAGTCCACTTGACACTGTAATGTGTAAGTGGACTTTGTTTTATGGAAAACTCCATCATAATTTTCTATAATGCACAGTTAACTTGAGTTCAACGGCTAAAATAGCAATACCGTTCAGTGAAGCCCAAAATTTTTGGTAAAGATGCGAAACTGGACTGTTATTCTGCTGCGCTAAGGTGTCTCTACAATTTTCTCGGCAAACTTTAAACAAGAATGTGTATACCTCAACAGCGCCCAAGCCCAAATAACACAAAGAAGCGCAACAAGTATTATCTTTGCAAAAAGCAGGAACTTGTCAAGAATATAATCTTGGTATAATCTTGGTTTTCAACCACAATCTAGCGATCGCTACCCAAACGAAACAAGCGATCCGATTCCAAGATGGTGTAATCAGCTAATCACGCTGTTTCTGGGTTTGTGTGCGCTTCCAAGCCTTCTTCCTCTTTTTTTCAGTACCCGTCGTAGTCGATCTGCACTCAAGTTTACTTGACGCTCAGATGCTAGTTTTTTTGCTAATTGTTTAGAGTTATAAGTCTCTGATTCTTGAGCTAAACAATTTTCGAGATAAACCAAATCTGATTCTGAATATCGTGGTTTTCCTCCTCGGCCAGGAGCATCCCATAAACCCGCTAAACCCATTTTTTCCCAGCGATGAAGGGTTTGACGCACTGTTGAAATCGCCCAATTCAAGCCTTTTGCAATTTGCTCATTTTTTAAGCCGCGAGTATTCAGCAGTAAAACTTGAGCGCGATCCTTAGTACGTTGAGGAACATCTTTGGCTTTTCTCAATTCTTCTAAAGTCAGCTTTTCTTCTTCTGTGAGAAATACTTTTAATCGGCATCCCATAAACAATAACCTTTTACAAAATCAATTTTTGTCATTTTTGTATCTATTTACGCCTGTATACCGAATTACTTAGGTATTTCATAATACATTTTCAATATTTTAACTACAAGTATTAGTGATGTCGGCGTCTATAAGGCTACTACGCGATCGGTATTGGCTTGGAAAAACTATCAAAATTTGCATTTTTTCATCAACAATGGATTTTGATAAGAAGTTCGGCACATCGAGATTACACATTAACCTATATAGGTAAACTTATCTGATAGCCTAAAGCTGTAGCTTATAGCTATAACAAGAAAAACTTGTTGGCGCGATCTTGATTAATGTTTAAAGTCGATAATAAAGGACTGTATCATTAAATTCCTGAGATTCTTCTTATGCTTACGGAGGTTTATCGAAACTTTAAAAATTATTTTTATGCTAGTTTCCTTTTAGATGAGCAAAAAAATATATACAAGCCTACTTTCTTTTTATTCAACTAGTCTCTGGAAATTTGCCTTGATTATCTTCAAAAAAATATCTTTTTTATCGACTTTACATAAAGTTTATATTCTCTGCACCATATTTTTGATCAAGGCAACATATTGAATACCCATTGAATAAACTAATGTTAACAGCCGATTCGACCCTTTTTGTCAGCCTAATAAGTTTGTCCTACTTTTCCTACCTTTCCTACTTTTCCTACTTTTTTAATTAAGCGAGTACCTGAAAAACATAAATTTTTCTACTTTATAAACATATCCTTTGACAATATGAAGTATTAAAAGTAATCTCAACTTGGTAGATAGACCAACAATCTAATAATGGTAAAATTATGCTTTCTTAGTTAAAAAATAATTATTATGATATTTTTAAATTAAGATAAAACCAGATAAATAGCAAAAACAAGTACTCAGTGAAACTTAGGGATAAATTAATATTTATTTAGGATATTTGTTGAGTCATATTTTTTGCTAAAAAACAGCAATAATTGATACAAGTTAAATTTTTCAAAAACTGATATTCATTACAACTTCAAATAAAAATAATAGAGAGAATGGGGGCAGAAGAAAAACCTGTTAATTTGCGCTCGGAGACGAATAATGGTATCGATGTCTACGACCGGCAAGGCCCACGCAGAGAACGTTCAACATCGGCTAACTATACAAACTGTAGAAATTGCCCCTAACACAACGGCGATTCGCTCTCTTGACTGGGATCGCGATCGCTTTGATATCGAATTTGGACTGCAAAACGGTACAACCTACAATTCATATCTAATTAGGGGCGAACAAACAGTTTTGATTGATACTTCTCACCAGAAGTTTCGCGATCTGTATTTAGAAACTCTCAAAGGTCTTGTTAACCCCAAAACAATTGATTATATAATTGTTAGTCACACAGAGCCAGACCATAGCGGCTTAGTAGAAGATGTCCTCCAGTTAGCTCCTAGAGCCACTGTTTTAGCCTCAAAAGTTGCACTGCAATTCCTTGAGGGATTAGTACACGATCCTTTTTCCAAGCGGGTTGTGAAAACTGGCGATCGCATCGATATCGGCAAAGGACACGAAATGGAATTCGTGAGTGCGCCTAACCTGCACTGGCCGGATACAATCTTTAGCTTTGACCGCAAAACCCAAATTCTCTACACCTGTGATGCTTTTGGAATGCACTTCTGTGACGATCGCACCTTCGACGAAGATTTAGAAGCGATCGAAGCGGACTTTAGGTTTTATTACGACTGCTTGATGGGCCCTAACGCTCGTTCGCTGCTGAATGCGATGAAGCGGATGGGCGAACTAGGGAAGATTAATATAATCGCCAATGGTCACGGCCCGTTATTATACCACCATTTAGATGTTCTAACCGGGTGCTATGAAAATTGGAGCCAAAGACAAGCTAAAGCAGAAACAACAGTTGGCTTGTTTTTTGTCTCAGAATATGGATATGGCGAACGCCTTGGTCACGCAATTGCCGAAGGTATCCTGAAAACTGGCGTTGGCGTAGAAGTACTGGATTTGAGTACTGCTGGGAGCCAAGAAATTCAAGAACTAGCCGGGAGAGCAGCTGGGATCATTATCGGTATGCCCTCGACTACCGCCGCCGCCGCCCAAGCTAGTATCAGTTCGGTGCTAGCTGTCGCTAAGAACAAGCAATTTCTTGGGCTGTTTGAATGCTACGGTGGGGATGATGAACCCATTGATACACTCCGCAGACAATTTCTTGACTCTGGCATCAAAGAAGCTTTCCCACCCATTCGGATTAAAGAGGCTCCCACCGCCTCAACATTCCAGTTGTGTGAAGAAGCGGGTAAAGACATCGGACAATTGCTAGTGCGCGATCGCAACATCAAGCAAATCAAGTCCCTCGATGTCAACATGGAAAAGGCACTAGGTCGCATTAGCAGCGGACTATATATAGTCACTACAAAAAAAGATAATGTCTCAAGTGCAATGCTGGCATCCTGGGTAACGCAAGCGAGTTTGCAACCATTAGGATTTACAATTGCCGTTGCGAAAGACCGCGCCATTGATTCCTTAATGCAAGTAGGCGATCGCTTCGTCCTCAACGTTTTGGAAGAAGGCAATTATCAAGAACTCAAGAAACATTTCCTCAAGCGCTTGCATCCTGGTGCCGATCGTTTTGCTGGGGTAAAAACTCAAACCGCGAAAAACGGTTCGCCGATTCTGACTGATGCTTTGGCATACATGGAATGTGAAATCCAGACCAGCATGGAATGCAGCGACCACTGGATATTATACTGCACCGTCCAAGAAGGTCGTGTCTCCAAAAACGATGGATTGACAGCCGTTCGCCATCGCAAAGTAGGTAATTACTACTAAATATTGGGCATGGGGCACGGGGCATAGGGCATGGGGTACGGGGTATGGGTTATTTATCCTTGTTCCCAATGCCCAATTCCCAATGCCCAATTCCCAATGCCCAATGCCCTATTCGCTAACTTTTAACAGCTATGACCAATTCCAAGCCACGCGACGTAC
This sequence comes from Nostoc sp. ChiSLP03a, assembly GCF_034531215.2. NCBI lineage: Bacteria > Bacillati > Cyanobacteriota > Cyanophyceae > Nostocales > Nostocaceae > Nostoc > Nostoc sp. ChiSLP03a. The sequence goes on along the minus strand of NZ_JAVRBQ020000164.1, from coordinate 45,199 downwards.
AAGTTTTACCAATTGCTACCAATACTAAGGCTATCAGAGCGCGTAGTTGGTCACGTCTGCGGTTTGAAATTGAATACGCACTTGAAAGAGGTACTACCTCCAATTGCTATTTAATTGAAGCTGATAAAACCGCACTTATCGATCCACCGCCAGAAAGCTTTACCGAAATTTATTTAGAGGCATTGCGGCAGACTTTAGATTTGCAAAGTTTGGATTATATAATCTTGGGTCATTTTAGTCCCAATCGAGTTGCAACCCTCAAAGCAATTTTAGAACTAGCACCACAGGTAACTTTTGTCTGTTCTCTTCCTGGTGCGAACAATTTGCGTGCTGCTTTTTTAGAGCAAGATTTAAATGTCTTGGTGATGCGGGGGAAAGAAACTTTGGATTTGGGTAAGGGTCATGTTTTGAAATTCTTACCCACTCCGAGTCCGCGTTGGCCGGAAGGACTTTGTACCTACGACCAGCAAACCCAAATTCTCTACACAGATAAGTTATTTGCAACTCATCTTTGTGGTGATGATGTGTTTGATGATAACTGGGAAGCGCTCAAAGAAGACCAGCGTTACTACTTTAACTGCCTGATGGCTCCCCAAACTCCTCATGTGCAGGCAGCTTTGGAGAAAATATCAGATTTGCAGGTGAGAATGTATGCTGTAGGTCACGGGCCCTTGGTACGCACCGGCTTAATTGAACTTACCAAAGCTTATGCAGAGTGGAGCCGTTCTCACAACGATCGCGAAATTTCCGTTGCCTTACTTTACGCTTCAGCTTACGGGAATACGGCGACTTTAGCACAAGCGATCGCTCTGGGATTAACTAAAGGTGGAGTCGCAGTTAAATCGATTAACTGCGAATTTGCTACCCCTGATGAAATTCGCATCAACCTCGCACAGTCAGAGGGTTTTATCATCGGTTCGCCTACTATTGGTGGTCATGCGCCAACTCCGATTCATACTGCTTTAGGGATTGTGTTATCGAGTGGTGACAACAGTAAACTCGCTGGAGTTTTTGGTTCCTACGGCTGGAGCGGCGAAGCCTTTGACTTAATCGAAGGTAAACTCCGGGATGCTGGATATCGCTTTGGCTTTGACACTTTGAAGGTGAAGTTTAAACCTGATGATGTTACCCTCAAGTTCTGTGAAGAATTAGGTACAGACTTTGCCCAAGTACTGAAAAAGGCTAAAAAGGTACGCGTACCCCAACAAGCCGCGACTCCAGTGGAACAGGCTGTTGGTCGGATTGTTGGTTCCGTTTGTGTGGTGACAGCAAAACTTGGAGAAGTGTCTACCGCCATGTTAGGCGCTTGGGTTTCTCAAGCCACCTTCAACCCACCCGGAATTACAGTGGCGATCGCCAAAGAGCGAGCGATCGAATCTTTGATGTATCCAGGCGGTAAGTTTGCCTTAAATATTTTACCTGAAGGCAATCATCAAGATTACATGAAACATTTCCGTAAATCTTTCGCGCCTGGGGAAGATCGATTTGCCAACTTTAGCACAGCAGTTGCAGATAACGGTTGTACCGTCCTCACTGATGCATCAGCATATTTGGAATGTTCGGTCAACCAACGTCTAGAATGTGGCGATCATTGGGTTGTGTATGCAACTGTAGATGAAGGAAAATTACTCAAGCCTGATGCTGTAACTGCCATTAACCATCGCAAAACCGGCACTCATTATTAACTTTTATTGGTACTCTCTAACTTAGGAGATTACCCTGCAATGCGACTCTAGCAGCATTTTTGCTACTTACTCAGTGTGCTAGGGATACAATCAACCACGCTAGATGTCTGCACATCTGATAAATCCACCTACACATGAGAGTGATAGGTGGATTAATTTTTTTTGCTGAGAAGAATGCGTTTAGAAAAAACAGCAATGGTTAAACAGACGTATCTACATAATAAATTCATCTTTTCTTTAGCATAAATTTACACGTAGAGAATTTAGCATATACAAAATATGATTAAGTAAAGGTTATGAAGCTATTAAAATCCGATCTCATGAATTATTGTAATGTTTCATGACTAAGCTTAAAAATTTATTACATTCAGCCAGTGAAAATAAGGAGATCCTAATTGATTAGGAAAATAGACGCGCAAAATTTTCAGCTTAAGCCGCTTGGGACGTACTTGGTTGAAGCTGAACTAATTACTCCAGATCAATTAGACACAGCACTCAAGACACAAAAGTTAAGTGGTGAACAGTTGGGAGAAATTCTGGCAATGCATGGTTTTGTTAAGCAGCAAACCATTGAATACTTCATGTTAAACGTTGTATTGCCAGAGCGACGCAAAATTTTAAAAAACCAATCTTATTCAGACAATGGTAAGAGCGATCGCATATCTGTAATTGAGTCAACGAGTTCGATAAAACCAGAAGATGCGATCTTGCTGTTGCAATCATCGCATCAATTCAAAGTGTATCTTTCTGCCAACAAAACCCTCAAATTCCTGCTTGGCGTGATTTTATGTTTGGCTCTTGTCAGTCTTTTTGCTAATTACAATGTCTACTATCTACCTGACTTCCCTGGGAGAGATATCTTTAGAATTATATTCGACCTCAACAGCGAGGATAGTATTCCTACAATTTACTCTGGAGGAGCTTTACTATTTTGTTCTATTCTGCTAGAAATCATTTTCCAAGCTCAGAAGTCAACTAAGAATAAAGACTTCTGGGCATGGAGAGGATTATCAATAGTCTTTGCTGGTTTGTTCTTAGACGAATTGATCAGTCTTCATGAAAGACTAACTACACCATTGCGAAGTACATTCAGTACCAGTGGTTTTTTGTACTACGCTTGGGTGATTGTGGGTGCTATCTTCGTACTCGGATTCTTGCTAGTGTTTGGGCGATTTGTGTTTACTCTTCCTAGCAAGACACGACGCTTATTTTTCATTGCTGGAACAATCTACGTGGCAGGTGCAATTGTTAGTGAATTGATAGGCGGATACTATGAATATTACTACACCCCCAATAACATGGTTTATGTCTTCATAACGACTATAGAAGAAGTGCTAGAGATGCTGGGCATAGTTATCTTTATTTATACGCTGTTGTCGTACATAAGTTGCAATATTAAAGGTATAGATATAGGAGTCAACATTAGTGGTTATAGGAAGCAAGACAAACGGACTTAGCTCAAACATAGCCAAATAAAATATTTGAAACTTTTGTACTTAAAAAGAGGTAGTTTTTGATTAGCAACTTGAGTTATTAAAAAAAATTTCTTAACGGTAATTTGAGCAACTTGACAGATTTACTTTTCTTCACACAGTTTGATTTTATTGCGCCGACTTACTTAGTGCTAATATTACTATCCAAGTAGGCGATCGCCTACTTGAAGGCAACGGTAACGATGTATTCCACAGCACCCCGGTAATGACAAAGACACCTCTGTGGCGTCAATGGTAACGACCTGTTGTCTGGTGGTCTTGGTAGCGAGCGATATCCTGAAGGCTAGCAATGACCGGGATAAATTTGTCTTTGCCCTTGGAGAAGGTACTGATATTATTACCGACTTCTACAAAGACAACAATTTAATTAGCTTGTCTGGTGGTCTAACCTTCAGGCAACTGAGTTTCTGCTGTCATAACATCATCGTGACTACTACTGATGAAATCTTGGCAACTCTGACTGCTGCTAATTTCACTATCGTTTAGTATCAAAATCGAGGGGCCAGTTATGGATTCCTTAAAGAACCAATAATGACTGTAGAAGCAGCCTTTTAATCGAACTGACTGTAAATCCACAGTTAGTAACATAAATCACCTTAATTTATCTACAATACATACATACATACTGTAGGTAATTTTGGCTTTTGAGCCATATCTAACACGCAACACAGTCAATATGCGACCAAATAAAGGCTGTGTTCAGCACCTGAAACGTTCATTTTGCATAACACATATTATAGGTGATTTGTAGAGTGTGTAAGTACTAATTACAAGTCTTATTGTGTAAGCCCTTACTAACGTATCTGTAATAGAAATTTCGTGAAATGGTATGACTTTTCACGGGATATGGATTCAGAAAAATGGTGCGTGCAACTTCAGTATTAAAGCGTAAACAACATAAATTCACTTGGTGAAATTCCGCAATTGCCACAAAGACAATAGCAAAAACGCAAGGTAGCCTTTAACTAGAAAAAGAGTATTAGGTAATTCCTAGACACAACTTTTATATTATTTTTCTTCTTCTTATGACTCCAAAACACACCAAAATTAAATTTCCTCTTTGGCAGTATCTGAACCAGCCCTTATTTAGTCGCGATACTAAATTAGTATTGAATCCCCAACGCTTTGTATTAATCTGGCGTCTGCAACTTTTAGAACGTTGCTGGACTAAAGAATGTGACGCCAAAGGACCTCAACAGCATTAGATATTTGAAAAGCTGGCAAACTAAGCCTCGTCTACAGAACGTGGCTTTTTGCCGTCAAGTAAAGTACTAACAGTCATATCTCCCATAACATTAATTGCGGTGCGGCAGCGATCCAAAAACCAGTCTACAGTAACTAGCAAAGCAATGTACTGGGTAGGTAAGCCGACAGAAGTGAACACTAGTGTCATCGTTACCAGCCCTGCATTAGGAATGTTTGCTGCACCCACAGATGCAAAAATCGAGGTAAGGATGACAATTAACTGCTGTCCTAGACTCAGATGTTGTCCAATCAGTTGGGAAATATACAACGCAGACATTGCTTCATAGAGGGCAGTACCATCATTATTGAAATTTGCCCCGACTAATGCCCCCAAGGCAGCAGAAGATTCCCTTAAACCGACTTTTGTTTGCAAAACCTCAAAGGTTACGGGCATTGCCGCCGCCGAGGAAGAAGTTGAGAAAGCTGTCAAAAAGGCATCAGAACCACCAGCGAGGAATTTTAGTGGGTGTACCCAAGAACCAAATTTTACTCTGGTGAGGTAGTAGCACGCTTGCAATACCAGTGCTAACAATACGGCGACGATAAATGCACCCAAAGATTTAAACGGTGTAAATCCCTGCATTGCAACAGTTTTAGCTACAATTCCAAAGACTGCGAACGGCACTAAGGCAATTACCCAATTGAGGATGCGGACTACCGCTTCAAATAAAATTCCAATGACATCCTCTATCGGCTGGAATCCATTCTTGCCTTGGGCGATTTGTTCAGATTTTAATGCCCGCAGAACGATGCCAAAACTCAGGGCAATCACAATCAACTGGATGACATTATTATCAACCAATGGCTTGAGAACAGCTTCCGGTACAGCATCTTTGAGTATTCCCCAAGGATCGAGACTTTGAGCAGTTATTGCCGTACTTGTTGAGGTGTTTACATTGCCCCAAGTCCCCGGACGCAGTACATTAGCTACCAAAAGTCCCACCAAAATAGCTACGGTAGTGTTAGTTAAAAGTAACACTGCTAACCGCCGTCCGGCTGTACCAGGGATATTGGTAGTCATCAAAGTATGCAGCACTGCTACCAAAATTAGGGGTGTAGCCAAGGCGCGGAGAGCCTTTAGCACCAATTCAGCCGGAATTGCTAAATTATTGATTAAAGCGGCGTTACTGGGATTGGGATTCCCTGCACCAAGGGCAATTCCGACGCTGACTGCCGCTATTAAGGCGATGAGAATTTGCAACGTGAGAGGGATACGCTGCCACCAAGGGCTAGCTTTGGTTTCAGGCGAAGTAGTTCTCTCTGTTTGACTCATTGGCTAGATACTGGTTAACTGCTGTAACTATTAAAACAACACTAATAATAGTGATAATTCCCGAAAAAGAACAGCTTTAATTTTGGTTAAAAACTGTTAATCTAAGATTCCGTTGCTTTGCAAAATCTGGCTCGAAAGGGTATACCACAAGGTAGGCCCCTAGAGGTGTCTTGGCTTGTGGTTGGAGGTGCTTATGTCCTTTGTTCCTTTACATATTCACAGTGACTATAGTTTGCTTGATGGGGCAAGTCAGCTACCAGAGTTGGTGGATCGAGCGATCGCACTGGGAATGAAAGCGATCGCCCTTACCGATCATGGTGTCATGTATGGAGCCGTCGAACTGATCAAAATCTGCCGTAGTCAAAATATTAAGCCGATTATCGGCAATGAAATGTATGTAATTAACGGCGATATCGAGAAACAAGAACGCCGTCCCAAATATCATCAAGTTGTTTTAGCTAAAAATACCAAAGGTTACAAAAATTTAGTCAAATTAACTACAATTTCTCACCTTAAAGGTGTTCAAGGTAAAGGAATTTTTTCTCGTCCTTGTATTAATAAAGATTTATTAAAAGAATATCATGAAGGCTTGATTGTCACCAGCGCTTGCTTGGGTGGAGAAATTCCCCAAGCGATTCTCAGTAATCGACCAGATGCAGCCCGGAAAGTTGCTCAGTGGTATAAAGAGGTATTTGGTGATGATTATTATTTAGAAATTCAAGACCACGGCTCCCAAGAAGACCGAATTGTGAATGTAGAAATAGTGAAAATTGCTAGGGAACTAGGGATTAAAATTGTTGCTACTAATGATTCACATTTTATCTCTTGTTTTGACGTTGAAGCCCACGACGCTTTGCTATGCATTCAAACTGGCAAGCTAATTGCTGAAGATAAGCGGATGCGTTATAGCGGCACAGAATATCTCAAGTCTGGTGAGGAGATGCAGCAGCTATTTCGCGATCATTTGCCGGATGATGTAATTGCGGAAGCGATCGCTACTACTGGAGAAGTGGCCGATAAAGTTGAGCCTTACCATATTATGGGTGAGCCTCAAATTCCTACACCTCCCATTCCCTCTGGTCATACTGCTGACACTTACGCCGAAGATGTTGCATGGAGTGGACTTTTAGAACGCTTAAATCGCAAATCTCGCCAAGAAGTCGATTCCGTCTATAAAGAAAGATTGGAATACGAACTAAAAATGATTCAGCAAATGGGTTTTTCCAAATACTTTTTAGTTGTCTGGGACTACATCAAATTTGCTAGAGATAATAATATTCCCGTGGGGCCAGGTCGCGGTTCGGCAGCTGGTTCATTAGTTGCTTATGCAATGCGAATTACTAATATCGATCCCGTACATCATGGGTTACTATTCGAGCGTTTCTTGAACCCAGAACGGAAATCAATGCCTGATATTGATACAGATTTCTGTATTGAACAACGAGATAAAGTGATTGACTATGTAACTGAGAAATATGGTGCAGATAGAGTTGCCCAAATTATTACTTTTAACCGCCTAACTTCTAAAGCAGTTTTGAAAGATGTCGCCAGAGTGTTGAATATTCCCTATGGGGAAGCTGACAAAATGGCGAAAATGATTCCTGTGGTGCGGGGAAAACCAACAAAACTCAAAGTGATGGTTTCCGATAAAACCCCAGAACCAGAGTTTAAAGAGAAATATGATAGAGAACCCCATGTTCGCCATTGGCTTGATATGGCGATGCGAATTGAAGGAACTAATAAAACCTTTGGTGTTCATGCAGCAGGCGTGGTAATTTCAGACGAACCACTTGATGAAATTGTGCCGCTACAGAAGAATAATGACGGTTCTGTGATTACCCAATATTTCATGGAAGACCTGGAATCAATGGGTTTGTTGAAAATGGATTTTCTGGGTTTACGGAACTTGACGCTGATTCAAAAAACTGTAGATTTGATTCAAGAAACGAGAGGATATCGGGTCGATCCCGATGAAATTCCCCGCGATGAAAGAAAAGCCCAAAGGATATTAGCTAAAGGTGAACATAGCACTCTACCAAAAGATGTCCAAAAAACTTATGAATTATTAGAAGCAGGTGAGCTAGAAGGGATATTTCAATTAGAATCTTCTGGTATGCGTCAGATAGTGCGAGATTTGAAGCCTTCTAATATAGAAGATATTTCTTCTATTTTGGCACTTTATCGACCAGGGCCATTAGATGCAGGGCTGATTCCTAAGTTTATTAACCGCAAACATGGTCGAGAAAATATTGATTATCAACACACTGTTTTAGAACCAATTTTAGACGAAACGTATGGAATTATGGTCTATCAAGAGCAAATAATGAAAATTGCTCAAGATATGGCCGGATATTCTTTAGGACAAGCTGACTTGCTGCGTCGGGCGATGGGTAAAAAGAAAGTTTCTGAGATGCAAAAGCAGCGAGAAAAATTCGTGGATGGCGCAGCAAAAAACGGCGTTCAGAAAAAAGTTGCGGATGAATTATTTGAGCAAATGTTGAAGTTTGCTGAATATTGTTTAAGCTATGACACGGAAATATTGACAGTAGAATATGGATTGTTGCCGATTGAGGAAATTGTAGAAAAACGCATTGAATGTACTGTGTACAGCGTTGATAATAATGGAAATATTTACACGCAACCTGTAGCACAGTGGCACGATCGCGGACAACAAGAGGTGTTTGAGTACTGCTTGGAAGATGGTTCAATAATTCGGGCAACAAAAGACCATAAATTTATGACTGTTGATGGTCAAATGTTGCCAATTGATGAAATATTTGAACGCGACTTGGATTTGATGCGGGTAGAGGGGATTGGGGGCTAGGGACTGGGGACTGGGGAGCAGGGGAGAATAATTAATGCCCTGTTTGGCCAATGCTCTTTAGGAGTGCTGACCAACTCTTGGTATTGAGCTTCAGCGATCTGCCTAATTAGAGGGGAAAACAATGGCAACATACCCTATTCTTAAATTTCTATATCAAAGAGCCATAACATGACTGTACAAAGGTTCACTCCGTTGATGCTGCCGTTGCTGTTGTGCAGAAAGCGATCGCAACTCAAAAAGACGGACAATCGCCGTTTCCAATCCTTCATTTACCTCACTCTACATTCACTCTTGAACAAATCATGACAAATTCTGATGCTAAAGTTTGGTTGATTACAGGTAGCTCTAGTGGCTTTGGTCGATCGCTAGTTGAGGCTGTTCTCAAAGGAGGCGATCGCGTCGTCGCCACGGCTCGAAAACCCGAACAACTGGATGATCTCGCTCAACAATACCCACAGACAATTCATCCGGTTCGTCTAGATGTGACGAATCTACAAGACGTTCAAGCTGCGGTCGAGTCGGCATTGGATCAGTACGATCGCATTGATGTCCTAGTTAACAATGCAGGTTATCCTGCAATGGGCGCAATTGAAGAATTGAGCGACGACGACATTAGACGGCAATTTGAAACGAATTTCTTTGGTGCATTGAGCATGATTCGTGCCGTGCTACCGACCATGCGGGAGCAACGCAGTGGTCACATTCTCAATATTTCCTCTTTTGCTGGTGTGGCTTCTTTGAGTGGACTTGGGATCTATAGTGCAACCAAGTTTGCGCTCGAAGGAGCTTCGGAAGCGTTGGCACAGGAAGTCAAGCCCTTAGGCATCAAAGTGACGCTGATCGAACCGGGAGCATTTCGGACGAATGGTGCTGGTTCATCAATGGTTACGCCAAAGCATCCGATCACAGACTATGCTGAGACCAGCGGCAAGATGATCGATGTCATGCGGTCATCGCATGGCAACCAACCCGGCGATCCAGCAAAAGCTGCTGCCGCGATGATTCAAGTGGTTGAAAGCGACGATCCACCCATGCGATTAGCGCTCGGCGAAGATTCAGCCAATGGGATTGTGCAAAAGCTCGACGCGATGAAAGCTGAACTCGAAGCTTGGAAACCCCTTTCGATTAGCACTGCATTTGAATGAAACAGTAGCCGCAACTTAAGGCTTGAGAGAATTGCTGTGTGAAGCTGCTCATAGACTGATCATCGCGTTGCACCCAATTTTGTTACTGATATCACACCTGAGAAACACCCAAATGGTTAATATCATGTCCGGTTAAAGACTTATCATTAAGACCGCAGGGGGGCAGGGGGAAAGAGGTTTTCCTGATTTTTGCATAAATGCACCGAATTATAACTAATTAAGCGGACATGATATAAGAGGAAAGCTCGATCATGCTTCGTATGATTGAACCAAGACACACTTTACGACTCCCAGTCAAGGTCTCAAGTCGCTTCTGTGTTTCTGCTCTCGCTGAGAAATCTCTATCCTCTCCCCAGTTGATCCTCCTGTCAAAATTTGAATTTGGAATTGCTGACCAATAACTAGACTATTTGCGGTTTTCCCCAAAGTATGCTCTCTTGCTTGTAAATGGCAATTCCCGGTTTTGCTCCTTTAGGTTTGTACACGTGTTTTAGCTGAGTGTAAACTACTGGCACTTGCTCGCTCTGACGGGCGCGACTGTAATAAGCGGCAAGATTAGCTACAAATTGCAAATCAGCTTCTTCTGCAACAGCACCCGGTTCTAGACGTAGTAATACATGGCTTCCTGGAATTTCTTGAGCGTGGAACCATAAGTCATAATCCCCTGCTACACGAAAGGTCAATTGGTCATTTTGGCGATTGTTACGACCGATTAATACTTCAAAGCCATTGGGAGTAAGATAACGATGAAAGTTGGTGCTAGGGAGTTCATTGGCACTGCGGCTGCGGTATTCTGGATCTTCTAGATACTTTTGCCCAATCAACTCTTCGCGGATTTCTTCTAAAGCTCGCAAATCCTCTGCTGTTTGATAGTTATCTATTTGACCGATCGCAGCTTCTACTTGCTCTAAATACTCAATTTCTGTCTGTACTTCTAATAGTAGCGGTTCCACAGCAGCACGAGCGCGTTTGAGCTTTTGGTGCTGTTTGTAAAGACTTTGAGCATTTTGGACAGCATTTTTATCTGGTTGGAGAGCGATCGCTACTGGCAAATTTGTCTCAAAATCAGCAATGATAATTTCTTTCATCCCTGGTTCCCAGTTTTGCAGATGAGCCATCAATAAATCAGCTTTTTGTCGATACTCATCGGCTCGATCTGATTGCTGCAAGCGCGTCTCAAAGGTTTGAGCTTTATTGTGTAATTTCGCCAGAATATTATTCAACTTCTGACTCAACTGATGGCGTAATTGGGAAAATAACTGTTGGTTAATCTGGTTACTGTAATAGCGGTTGAGCAACTCCTGGATATTTTTGACCTTTTCAACTGCACCCCAACCCATTACGGTATAACCATCTTTTGTCCAAGCGGGTTGAAATTCTTTGGAATCTAGAGCTTGCAGCCATTCTTGCCAACGCTCAAATAGCCGTTGCCAGTCGTCGGGGTTGAGAGTATTGGTAGATGTTTCTGATGCGATATTTGCTTCTAGCAGCATTAACTCCACTAGTGCAGCACTCAAGCCACTATAACTTTTGAGCAATTGCCGCTTGATTGCTCCTGGTACTAAACTTACCCGTTCTTGCCAACGTTCTTGAGATTCACTCAAGTAGGGGACACTTCCAGTTAGTTTCGGTGGTGTTTCATAAAATTGTCCGGTTTGGATGGGACGGACGCTAGATTGTTGCTGACTGACTTGATGAGCGGCAGTGATAATTATATTGTTAGCGTCGGTGAGAATGACGTTGCTATACTTGCCCATGATTTCTGCATAGACATGATATAGAGCGCTTTCTCCAGGACGACGGGCAAATTGTAAATCAATCACACGTTCCCAAGGGGCGATCGCTTGAATCGCCACCAGTGCCAAACCACCCAATTGGTGTATTAATTGTTGGCTAAAGGTAAAAGTATCTGGCGATCGCGGTGGCGGATCGCCAATACAAATATGTGCAGCTTGGGGATGCCAAGAAATCTGTAGCCAATCTCGCTGTTCTAGGGTGCGTAATGCCATAGCGATCGTGTAGCGATCGCGCTGGTAAACTTGTTCTAAGCGTGATGGCAGCCAGTTAGCGCGGATTTCGCTACAAGCAGCTGTGAGAGTGGTAAAGTCAACTGGTTGCAAAGCGATTAGTTGTTAACATTCAAATGGTAGCGATCGCTATGCTTTTATTTTTGTTTAGTTAAAGCATAACAGACCTCACCTATCATAGCGGTTACTTGCTTTGGTGATAGCTGCGAATCAAAAAACGCAGAAATTATCATCAGATAAGCTTCTGCGTTTAAGTGATAAGTTCGTTTTTTATACAGTTTGTTTTTGGTGTTGAGTTTTCCAAGCTCAGGCGATGCCTACGGCGGGCAACTCTTGGAAAGGCTACGCCCGAAGCGTAGCTATGCCGCAGGCTTTACGCCTACGCTACCAAATTTAAACCCAAAATATTATTCGAGTTACTCACTCACCATTATCTGTTAAACAAAAGCGTTATTTAGCAGCTAAAACTGGTTCTTTTGCTGCTGATTGCACTAGTTCGGTGGTTGAGTGTACTAGTTCTTTTGCTGCTGATTGCACTAATTCGGCGGTTGAGTGTACTAGTTCTTTCGCTGTTGACGCTACTGTTTGTGGCTGCATCAGTTCGGTGTAAAGTTCACTCAGTTGATGTGCAACACCATCCCAGCTAAACTTAGTTTCGACGCGCTTTCTACCAGCTTTACCCAATTCATCTCGCCATTCTGGATTTAAGAGAATTCGGTCAATCGCAGAGGCAAAAGCATCTACATCTTGTGGTGGAGCCAATAAACCAGTTTTTTCATTAACTACAGTAAACTGAAGTCCGCCGACATCGCTTGCTATCACTGGTGTACCACTTGCCATCGCTTCGATCGCCACTAGTCCAAAGGGTTCGTAGTGACTAGGAACAACGCAAACATCGGCAGCAGCGTAATAAGTTGGTAAAACATCTTGACTCAGACGACCTGCAAAGGCGGTAAAGTCGCTCATTCCCAATTCGTTGACGATTTGCCCAATGCGATCGCGCTCAATTCCGTCGCTGTTACCTGGAGTGCTACCACCACCAATAATTAGCTGGATATTTTTGGAGTCGCGTAGTTGAGACTCGTTTACCGCCCGTACCAAAGTTTCTATACCTTTGCGTTGGTCAAAGCGCCCCACGTATAGTACAACTTTGGTTTCTTTATCAATCCCCAATTCAGCCCTGGCTGCTTCTCGTGCAATGGAGCCAAAGCGCTGAATATCTGTACCACAGGGAATGATATCGATATTGCCTTTTGTGGAAACTAGCGATCGCATGTGTTCTTCTTCTTGCGGACTGGTTGCTACAATTCGCTCTGCTTTTTCCAAGACTTGTTTTTCCACTGCTAATCGCTGACTAGCAATCAAAGGAATATTTTCTATAGTGTTGTACTTGACTGCTCCTAATGAGTGGTAGGTGTGAACCTGTTTACTCTTTTGGATTTTATTTAACTGCATCCCCACCCAACTAGAGAGCCAGTAGTTAGTATGAACCAATTCGTATGTAAAATCGTTTTTTATTTGAAATTTGAGGAAATTATCCACAAATTCTGGCAGATATTCAAAAATTTCATCTCGCGGCACAAACTCAAGGGGGCCAGCTTTTAAACGGATAGTTCGACAATTGTTGCTATGTTCAACTATCGAGTCTTGCTCCAGACTCACTTTGCGGGTAAACATATCAACTTGCCATCCCAGCTGCGCTAGTGCTTCACCCACATTACGCACATAAACATTTTGTCCCCCAGCTTCTTCTTTCCCTATCTCAATCGCTGGGTCTCCGTGGACGGAAATCAAGGCGATACGTTTTTCGGTGGTAGAGTTCATAGTTTGTGTGTTGCTGATTTTAACAAAGTTTTAGATTGTTCCAAGCACGTGTATAGCACAATTACCTGAATTGTTTAGGAACTTTGATTATTATTGATTTTAATTTACTATAGTCTAATTTTTTTAACATCCTCTGTCAGATAGGTTAAAAACAAACATTTAGTTTCTTTAGATATAGGAAATTGTTATATCCGTATCTCATCCTTTTGATAGATAAAGATGAGATTTTTTCATTCATGTATAGCTCTAATTTCATAGATATGGCAATTTGAATTAGCTCTCTACCTAGAGACTCAGTTCTCTGACTTGGGCGAGGATATATCTGGTGAATAGGGGGTTTGACCCCCTAACACATCTCAGAGTAGGAAGTCAGAATTCTGAATTCTGAATTCAGAATCAACACGCGACGCTATCTGCTTTTTCGTTCAAAATACCCTTCTTGTATTCTGGTGACTGACGCCTTTATTCTGTTTTGATAAAAATATATATATTTAACTTATATTCTCTAAAAGAAATCTAAATTTTGTTATTACGCAATTATACTGATTTTGCTTCAAACTAATAAATATAGTCACCACCAATTTTCAAACGGAGAAGATTAATATATGAGTTTGATAGATGGTATATTTCTAACGATATTAAATACTGTTGCCTGTCTAGCACTGCCTAAGCTGGTATCTGTAATTCTGACTGTCAAAAACCAAAACACTGAGTCTTCAAAGTCTGCTATGACATCACAAGATTCTAACTCTGAAATTCCCAGTTTTTCTTAATATAAACTAATGAGCTATAGATATCGCCTTGATGAGGAGAAAACTTAGTTATTGGTGCAAGGCGATATCTGAACAATAAATTATACAGATTGTGTTTTAGGAAAAGAATGAAAGCTGTTTTTACCTTCAACCTAAAATTTATACAGGAAAAAACTGGTCTACAGTACAGCTAAAACCAGGCAATAGCGGAGAAATTATATTATCATTACTAAATAAGGTTGCTACCAAATTAAGTTGACTTTGTTCGCGCCGATAGACCTCTAGTTTACGCGATCGCCAATCAGCAATCCAATATTCTTTTACTCCTCTGGAAGAATAAAGTTTAAGTTTTGCTTCCTTATCCCGTCTTTCATCTGACTTACTCTCAGACAAGACTTCGACTACTAAATCTGGTGCGCCAGTAAAATGTCCCGCTTCATCCAATGTTAGCGCCAAGGTTTCTTTAGTAGCCCAAACTACATCAGGAATCACATTATCGGATTCTGAAAACAAAACACCGGGATTGATTACAGCTTCTCCTAAACCAGTAGAATCTGACCAAATGTTAAGCTGTTGAAAAATTCTGCCGCAAGTTTGCTGATGTTTAAAGTGAGGTGCCCTGGTCATAAATAATTCTCCATCAACTATCTCGTAGCGCGTCCCTTCATTTTCTGCAAATAGTTCCACATCGTGAATTGTCCAGCGTACTCCTGTATTCAGCATCTCACTCATTGACTAACTCCTTTAATCTTTTAATCAATAAGACTTAAGTTTAGCTTCATTATCTAGTTTTTCAAAAAACAAATATATAAGCAAATAGTAAGACTTAAACAAAATGCACTAAATAAAATGCAAAACCAGCCACCTAATATAAGTGCGTTAGAATTGTCTTGAATGAGCGTCAGAAATTTCTGTTGAGAATCGTTTAGAAAAGCATTAATTTTGTCAGCAAGTTTTTGTGCTTCTGGTTGCCAGTATGAGGGTCGATAAATGCGATAGTCTTCCCCATGTTTAATAACAGGGTTGACATAATATCGGTTCTCTCCACCATCATGAATTGCCTTAACTTCTACGCCCATCCATAAATCTAATTCAGAATAGATTTTTACAGAGGACTCCCACCAATCTCGATTAGCCAACTGACAATTGATGTGCTTTGGTGTTCGCTCACAAGATAAAGTTGTAATCATCTTTGGTGCAGATATTAACTTGACTCCAAATGCAATAAACGAAATACAAAAAAGCAAATATATAAAGTTAAAGCAGTGTATTGATTTTGGCAAATTTGCGAGTTTTGATTTCTCTCCCTCGTTCATTTTTTTATTGTCATTCATAATGAAATAATAATTGTTTTGGTTTGTATTACTCGTCCTTAGCAAATTATCTCTTGCGATTTTCACGCCGCCACTTACTCCGTACTAAGCGAATTTCATCAAAAGTGTACCTATCGCCTAGTTGTTCTTTGATGGGAGTGAGAGAAATGTCACCGAGTACTTCTAAAACTTGCCAAATTTTTTGTTGATGTTCTATAGGTACTAATTGATTTAAATCAACTGGCTGATTTTTCTCAATAAGTTTTTCTAGATGATTGCTAACTGTTGCTGGACTAAGGTTGCGCTTTTGGGCAATTTGAGCAATATTTAAACCTTGTTGATGCAATTGTAATGTCTGCAATTCAGTGTAAGAAGCTGAATTGGGAAATGATACAGAAGTAGCAGATTTATTTTGCAAACCCTTTTCTTGGCGGTAAGCGCGAATTTCTGTAAGAAACTTTTCACCGTATTGAGCGAGTTTGTGACTACCTACACCAGAAAGTTTGGCAAATTCAGTTAAGTTTTGGGGTTGCACCTGTACCATCAATTTTAAAGTGGAATCGTGGAAGATGACGTAAGGTGGTACAGATTGCTCATCAGCTAATTCTTTACGTAGCGATCGCAACTTCTGTAATAATATTTCTGCAACTTCTGCTTTTTCACTCTCCGGTTCCCAGGTAATCTTTTGCACCGTGGTTACAGCTAGGGAAACTGGGCGTTGTTTTCGCATTACTTGCCAACTTAAGGCATTTAGTTTTAAAACTGAGTAACCATCGCTAGTTTGTTCTATTAACCCTTGATGTAAAAGCGATCGCCCCAACATTCGCCATTCATCTACAGTTCTATCTTTACCAATACCATAGGTAGAAAGTTTATCGTGTTCGTACTGGATAATTTTGTCTTTTTTTGCCCCTCGCAACACATCAATTATGTGTAGCATTCCAAACCTTTCTTTGCAACGCGCCACACAAGATAAAAACTTCATAGCTTCAATTGTCCAATCTTGCACGGGTTTGGGGTGACGACAATTGTCACAGTTACCGCAATTCCCAGGAAACCTTTCGCCAAAATAACCCAGTTGAATTGTTCGCCGACAATCAGTGCCTTCAGCGTAGTCGATCATCTGCCGCAGTTGTTGTTTCGCAATCAACTGTTCTTGAGGGTCAGCTTTTTGATCGATACTCCATTCAATTGTTTTAACATCACCAAAGCTGAAAAATATTGTACATCGAGATGGTTCTCCGTCTCTACCGGCTCTACCCGATTCTTGATAATAACTTTCTATATTTCTGGGCAGATCGAAATGAACTACCAACCGGACATCGGGTTTATTAATTCCCATTCCAAAGGCGATTGTTGCCACTATCACCCGGACATCATCTCGAATAAATCGCGTTTGATTGCTACTACGTTGTTCATCACTTAATCCGGCGTGATAAGGCAAAGCAATAACTTTATCATTTTGTAGTTTAAAAGTTAATTCATCAACTTTTTTCCGAGTTAAAGAATAAATAATTATCGAACCTTCAGTTTCTCGAATTAGTTCTAATAATTCAGCGTAAGCATATTTAGTTTTAGGACGAACTTCGTAATAAAGATTTTCACGGTTAAAACTGGCAAGATGGATGCTTGGTTGTTTCAGACCTAATTGTTGAATAATATCACTACGGACGCGATCGGTTGCTGTGGCGGTGAGAGCGACTGTAGGCACATCAGGATAGCGTTTCCGCAGAGATTTCAACTGACGATATTCTGGACGAAAATCATGTCCCCATTCCGAAACGCAGTGCGCTTCATCAATAGCAAAGCTAGAAATACCGATTTTTTCTTTAACTAAATCGAGAAACGGGAGAAACCTTTCACTGAGGAGACGTTCTGGGGCGACGTAGAGTAATTTTACTTTACCGCTGAGGATGGCTTCTTCGCGCGATCGCACTTGGTAAGCGTTCAAACTGCTATTGAGAAATGTCGCATTAATATTATTATTTCGCAATGCCTCTACTTGGTCTTGCATCAAAGCAATTAACGGCGACACCACCACCGTTAGTCCCTTTTTCAACAATGCTGGTAGCTGAAAACACAAAGATTTCCCCCCGCCAGTCGGCATCACCACCATTAAATCTCGATTTTGCAGCGCATCTTCGATAATTTGCCGTTGTCCGGGGCGGAATTGGTCATAACCGAAGTGATATTTTAGCGCTTGTTCGAGATGGGGATACTGAAGCATAGCGATCGCTTTTTCGGGGTCGTTCTGCGTGGGTAGTTATTAAAGATATCAGGATTTTAACTCACATCATCGGCAGCTTTGGCCAGACCTGCGTTTCTGTTTGCCATCCCACTAAATCAATCATCATACATAATGCGATGTCTACGATGGGCTACGCCCACGCTTGAATTTCAAGACAGTTGTTATAAGATAGGCGATCGCACTTGTATTGAGCTAATAAACATTGTCATAAGTAAGTCAGCATTACGACGAGTAAATTTTCGGAAAGCTGTTTTAAATTTGCTCGTGATAACTAACCTATACATCGGCTGCACTTGGGTTATTGAGAGTTTTTTTAACGCTCGTTATTCTGAGCTTTCCCTAGCAGCTCTTGACTTTGGACAGTGAGGAAATTGCAGAGTTGTAGTAATATCGGTGCATTTTAACTGTGATTCTAAAACATCAATCTTTCGTAAAAGCGATACTCCCCACACTATAGAAATCACTAATTTGATGGTCATCCCCACGAGCAAAAGTGTTACTATTGTGGCATTTTTCTTTTGTTGAGCCAGCCTTTTTTGTTGTTCTGCAAGTCGTGCTTCTACTTCTTGAGCGCGTTCAGCTTCTAAAGCCTGCTGTACTTCTCGCCGATCTAATTCTTCACTAGCAGCTAAAAATCGATAATCTAAGTTGCTCAAGCTTTTACCATTTGCCCAAGTTTGGCCATCTATCAAGGCTTGTCCGCGTAATAGGCGAGATTTATCTTTTTCCTCTGAGGCTATCCATGCATTGAAGTTTTCGTAGTAGGGACGCAAGTAAGCTAGTTTTTTCCCAACCCATTCTAAATTGAAAACTTCTTGATAAATTCGATTTTTTATTTGGAGAAAACCTTGTTTTTTGATTACCAAACCAGACAGCAACAGTTCTACCTGTTCTCGACTATCATCGGCTGGTACTTTCACTCCTTGAAGGATTTGTTGATAAATTCCTAGCAATCTGGCAGCATATTTTTCGTTTCTGAGGATGCGATCGCGAATAGTTCGCAAATGCTCCGGTTCATCTTGTGATTCCCATTTCTCGATGACGTGCGATCGCACCACATTTTCTATCCAAAATTCTTCTGTGCCAGGGGGAATTTTCAGCTTTCTACCCAGATCGTCTTGAGATAAACTCACAAGTAGCCGACACAGCTTTTGAGTAAGAAATGGTTGTCCTTGTGTCCAAGCTAATACTTCTTTCAAAACTTTCTGAGGGTGATTGTCTTTAATATCTAATCCCAAAGATAGTGGTTGAGCTTCTTCAAAGGTAAAACCATTGACTTGTATAGTTTTACCAAGATTAAACGGGGTAGTATTATTTCCATATATAACTAAGTCTGAAGGTGTCGCGACCCCAAAAATTGCAAATGTTATTCGATGATACTCTGGATTAATTGCTCGTTGGTTATAACAGAATCGAATCATGTTAAAAAAGTCATCAACAGAGAAATTGAGATTGAGTATACTATCAATTTCGTCAATAAAAATAAATAGCCTTTCGTTGGGAAACTGAGCTAATAAAACTTCCGAAATAAACCGACTGATTTTCTGAACCAAACAAAGATCGTTTTGTTGTTGCCACCAAGTTTTTAAATTAACTTTTCCTAACAGTTTAAAATTTAACCATAAGTCACCAACAACTCCTTTGTACCACTGCTCTGGAGTTATATTTTCACAACCAATATTAGTCATATCAATGGTGGCACATTTAAAGCCCTCTTTTTGCAAGCGGTGCTTTGTTTTTACCATAAGTGAAGATTTACCCATTTGTCTACAGCTTAGGATGTGGCAAAATTCACCTTGTTTCAAAGCTTCGTAAAGTTCCACATCTGCTCTGCGCTCGACATAGCTAGGAGCATCATTAGTGAGAGTACCACCAACTTGATATCGATAGTTTTTCATTTATTTAATTTATTTTTAATTTTAAGTTTCTTCTATATCTCAATCAACATATTTGGATTGTAACAGTTAAGAAAATTCTGATAATATCGATGAATAATTAGGTTCGCAATCAGAACTTTAGTGTTTACTATGAACAATCAAAACTAGCTGGTAAATTCACGATAAACATTAGCATTATTTTGCTTTCCAAACTGTTGACTAAAATAAAGACGATATAACTCACACATGGCACTAGCTTGATTGCCGTTTAGTTGAACCAAACCCATACTTTCTAGTTTATAAGCAGCGATCGCGTTTAACTCTACTTTTTCATCTGTGGCAATTACCTGTTCCATAGCTGACATTAATTCTGGTTCTTTTTGCAGTAGTGTCAACAATTCTCGTAAATGCTGACCGTAAATTCCTACTGGTGTAGATGCAGTTTCTAATAACACCTCTAGCGTCATTCCTTCCTGACATAGATGATAAAATGCAAGGCTCACCAGATAAGGATGTCCTCCTACCATTGCTTGTAGGGGTGCAAGGCGTTTTGCCCCTTCCGAGTTTCCTGCCCAATTTAGTCCGTAACGTAATGCTAAACTCTGTACTTGTTTAAGGGTAAATGGTGGCAGTGTAATTGTTATCCCGACATTGAAAGGCGATTGGTTGAGCTTAAGCGGAATATAAATTTCTGTGGTGTGAACCACTACCATCCGTAGTTTTTGCCAAGTCCGATCTTGCTTTGCTTGTTCATGCCAAAATCGCAGCATTGGCAGAAAGTCTTGGGCAATGTTGGGATATTCAAAAATCCGATGAACTTCATTCAAAGCCAAAACTACAGGATTATCATCAATGTATTGCAACAGATAAGCTTCAAAATAGATTTTGCAGCTTACCTTGCTGCCCATTTCTATATCCCAAAAATCATCTACACAAGGAAGGAGATTTAACTGCCTACTGACATTTACACAAAACCAACGCAAAAATTTATCCAGAGAAACAAAAATATCTCGATCGGCTTCTTGAAAGTCCAAATAAACAGTTTGATAATCTTGCTCTTTAGCATAAGCAATCATCCGATTGAGTAGAGAACTTTTTCCCATCTTTCTAGGTGCTTTGAGCCGGATTAAGCAACCAGGTTGTAAAACCTCATTACAAACAAGTTCTTCCAGAGAAGGGCGATTGATGTAAAAAGGAGAATTTAGTGCTACAGGGCCGCTGGGAAATTCTATCTTGCTTGCTGAAAAAAAGTCTGGAGAAATCATTTCTAAATTAGATTCTTTACCAAACTTTTCTTGAATCTGATTTTTTTGATTATCTATCTCGTCTTGCAAGTGTTTATTCAAAGCTAAATGTAAATTTTTTTTCGTTATTCTTTCCCCAAGTGCGATCGAAAGGTCTTGCCACAACTCAGAACCAACTTCCTTGATGTAATTGTTGCCGTAACCTGATACCTCTGCCATCTCACCATAAGTTTTACCCAACCACGATTGATAAAGCACAAACCACTGAATTGGATCGAGAGGCTTGTCTTGGAGAATTTTTTTTACAGATTGTAGAAGCTTATCCACAGAAAATAAATTGTTAAACAGCTAGGCAATTTACTTATACTTTTCAGCCTAGTAGTAATATACATCTGAAATATATCTGAAGAAAAAATATTTGAAAACAAAAAAAGTTGATATTGCATTCATCAGTAGTATACCAAAAATGTGATTTTAATTACTTTTTTGAAGGTTTTTTGTCTAGAGGTTAAGTCGGCAAGCACGATAAAACTAATGTATGTTTAGTTTTGTAAAAACGGTGAAATAACGAATTTGTAAAGTATGTGCTGTATTTACATTTCGTAAAAAACTTGGGAATTTTCTCGCCCATTTACTTAGCCCTCTTCCATCACTTTTGCAGAAAGCAATCGCTGCAAGGCTTACGAACCTCACTTTCCAAGTTTAGGCTACATTTTTGAAGCTTTATTATATTAGAAAATAAAGCTTCAAACCTTGATTTAGTCATAGTTTCAGTTTTCTGCTTCGATTATTGTTTTCACCAGAGTGATAGAAGGGCGTTAGTTCAGCCGAAATACAGCCCTGAAAAACCTGGTGACAACGATGGCTCGCTGGTATGAGATTCTAGAGACAGTCAATGGGAGCTGAACAGAATGGAACAACATCAAAAGCCAACGGTTGTAATTACGGGTGCCTCTTCAGGGGTGGGTTTGTATGCTGCAAAAGCTCTTGCTGAAAGGGGATGGTATGTGGTATTAGCGTGTCGGGATTTAGCGAAGGCACAAAAAGCAGCCCAAAGCGTGGAAATCCCCTACAACAGTTATACCAGCATACATATTGACCTTGGCTCCTTGGAAAGTGTTCGACAATTTGTGAAGAACTTCCGAGCCACTGGCAAATCTCTAGACGCTTTGGTGTGCAACGCTGCAATTTACATGCCCTTAATCAAAGAGCCGTTACGCAGTCCAGAAGGTTACGAGTTAACTGTCACTACTAATCATCTAGGGCATTTCCTATTGTGCAACCTGATGCTGGAGGATCTGAAGAAATCATCTTTAGAGCCAAGGCTGGTAATTTTAGGAACAGTCACGCACAATCCAGACGAACTAGGTGGAAAGATTCCACCACGTCCTGATTTAGGCGATTTGCAAGGCTTTGCAGAAGGATTTAAAGAGCCAATATCGATGATTGATGGCAAAAAATTTGAACCAGTTAAAGCTTACAAAGACAGCAAGGTTTGCAACGTGCTGACTATGCGGGAACTGCACGAGCGCTATCACGAGTCAACTGGTATCGTCTTCAGTTCTCTTTATCCCGGATGTGTTGCAGAAACGCCGCTATTTAGAAACCACTATCCCCTGTTTCAGAAAATCTTCCCTTTATTCCAGAAGTACGTCACTGGGGGATATGTGTCTCAAGAGTTGGCGGGAGAACGAGTTGCTGCCGTAGTTGCCGATCCTGAGTATAATCAATCCGGTGTTTATTGGAGTTGGGGAAATCGCCAGAAGAAAGATGGCAAGTCTTTTGTGCAAAAAGTCTCTCCTCAAGCCCGCGATGACGAAAAAGGCGATCGCGTATGGGAACTCAGCACCAAGTTAGTTGGACTTGCGTGACGGAACAAAGATGTTAATTGTAAATAGATACAAAAAATTATCTAAACATTTCTGATGGAAACTGCCATGTCTTCTCTAAAGGCGCATTCCCAAACTCTATACCAGCTAACAGAAGTCACAGACGATCAGTTTTTACCTCAGTAAGGCACTGAATCGTTCTGTATGTGCTGTTTCACTCTCAAGTTATACCTCTATATGCCTACTCTCTTGACTTAATACATGAAAAATATGTATGATTGCGATCGCATAGAAGGGGAGTAGCTGCTGGTATAAAAACATAAAAGCCAGTACATCTGAATCAACATACTGGCGATCAGCCTGGTTCAGATGGCAAATAATCAATATTTGAAAGCGAGACCTTCACTAAGTTCACACCGAAAAGTGTAAACTTGGTGAGGTCTTTTGGTTCTCATCAAGCTTCACATCGGTAAACGATTCTTCAGGAGCTTGAGAGAGTGTTAACAGCTTTTACCGCAGGTTTATTACTAATTACAGTTTCAGAGTTAGGCGATAAAACATTTTTTATTGCTGTGATTTTGGCAATGCACCACCCGCGGCGGCTGGTATTTACAGGTGTGACAGCTGCTTTAGCCGCGATGACAATCCTTTCGGTGATATTTGGACAAGCAGTATCTTTGTTGCCAAAAGTTTATATTCATTACGCCGAAATAGCTTTATTTATTGCCTTCGGTATCAAGCTGTTGTATGACGCTAGTAAGATGTCCAATGCTGCTTGTGATACAGAAGTTGTACAAGAAGCTGAAACTGCGGTAAAACAAGCAGATTTGCAGTTACCAAAGCAAAAGACTGGTTTGGCAATTATCATAGAAGCCTTTATGTTGACATTTATGGCAGAGTGGGGCGATCGCACCCAAATTGCCACCATTGCCCTAGCCGCAGGCAATAATCCCATTGGAGTCACAATAGGTGCAATTTTAGGACATGCCATTTGTGCTGCGATCGCAGTTATCGGCGGCAAAATGATTGCCGGACGCATTTCTGAACGTCAACTTACCCTGATTGGCGGATGCCTATTTTTAGTCTTTGGTATTGTTGCTGCCATTGAAGGAGCGTGAGGGAAGAAGCAGGGGAGCAGGGGGCAGGGAGACAAGGGGGACAAGAGGGACAAGGGGACAAGAGGAAATTATTGAACAAATCTCTCCCAAATCTCCCCTATCTTTCTTGTCTACCTTGTCTCTTCTCCATACCCAATGCCCAATGTCCAATTCCCAATTCCCAATGCCCATTACTTGGGAGTATTTCCCAATGAAGATGCGGGAGGGGTAGTAGATTTAGGAATGGGAGAAACTGTTCCTGCCTTCTTAATTTCGTCTCTGTACTTAGCAGGTGCTAAAGCTGCGGCACTATCAAATAAAGGTTTTGCATCTGCATCTTTGCCCTGTTGTTTCAAGAGCATCGCTTTTGCCACGACGGGGCGAAAATCCTTGGGATCTTTCTTAATTGCCTGGTCATAAACAGAGCTAGCTTGAGCGTAGCGTTTCTGGGAAGCATGAACAGAACCTAACAGCACCTGCACGGCTACTATATCTACACTTCCAGGCTGAATTGTATTTGCTTGGGCTGCATTAGAGAGGGTTTCTTGCAACAAACCAATGGCTGCTTCAGGTCGTTGCTGACTGATCAATAAAGCCACCATTCCTTGCAAAGCTTTCAAATCACCTGGTTTCGTGGACAAAATCGAGCGATAAGCTTGAGCGGCTCCTTCGCGATCGCCAATTTGCTGTTTGGCTTGAGCTAGTAACACTGAATATTCTGACTGTTCGGGATTCAGTTTTGCTAGCTTTTCTAGAGGTTCAATGACAACTTGGATATCAGCTGGTTTAACCTCACTTTTATCTTTTTGACTCAGTAATTGCAGCCGCGCCTGTAACAGACCCTTAAGCGCAGTCTGATTTTCTGGTTCCCTTTGCAAAACCTGTTCATAACCCCGTACTTCGTCTTCCAGTTTTGATTTTTGGTCAGTAGAGGGCAAACTACCTCTGTTGCTAGCGGTATTCTGACTTGAGGGTGGCGTATTATTAAATGCTCCAATTATGGGAATCACCGAAACACCCACAAAAGCAAGAATTGCCACCGCTAAGACGACTTGAACTATCCAACGATTGCGCGGTTGAGACACGGTTTTGTCTTTCTCCTAAATTTTAATGACATTATCATTTACACAAATCGTAAAGTTAAAAATTTCCAAAACTTTGCGGAATACCGCCAATTGCCTGTGAATTTTATAACAATTAACTATCCACACTGCTAAAGTAAGTGATGACTTTAGGAGGAGCCGTCAGAATTGTAGCTATGATATGCTTCCGAAACTAGTGTAAAGCCGCTAAATTAGACATTTAGTGTTTATACATTAAATTTAGCGCCTTTAGGATTGTATAGAGTACCCTAGTGTGATTTTGTGAAAAGCCAATATACTTTCATCAGTCGCACAAATGCTCTTTCCAGCTGCCTTTGTAAAATCCCACAATGGGATGTGTCTGTGCCGCAAGGAGTTTTTATGAATTCCGACCTGATGCCGTTGCCTGAATCTTCCAATTCTTCTGCCTCTAACCAGGGCCCAACTAACGTAGAGGCAGGCGCTAATG
Organism: Nostoc sp. ChiSLP03a; assembly: GCF_034531215.2. Lineage (NCBI taxonomy): Bacteria > Bacillati > Cyanobacteriota > Cyanophyceae > Nostocales > Nostocaceae > Nostoc > Nostoc sp. ChiSLP03a. The sequence goes on along the minus strand of NZ_JAVRBQ020000164.1, from coordinate 19,772 downwards.
TTCGCATAGCAGCCCAGTCCTCTAAACAAGTTGACAATTTGCCTGTCAACACCAGCGAGACTGACTCAAATGGAAACTTGATTAATCGCCAGCAACCGATTCCACCTCCCAGCGAACCGATGCAGTATCGAGCGATCGGCTTAGTGCGGGGTCGCTATCATGCTAGCAGCGAACAATTTACTCAAGGTACGCTGTTGACCGCAGATGGTGTAGAACTCAATGCCGTCCTCCTAGGCCGGATTATGAGCTTAGTCAAGAATCATCTAGACTTAGAAAAAGAACACTTGTGGGTAGTATATCCACGTACCAGACAAGAAAATGATACCTTGCACATCCAAATCGTCGGAGTTTGGGAGCCAGAAAATCTGGCTAAAAACTCAACAGATGAGGACGAATCGGATTTGGAGTTGCAATTACAGACACTCGATGATGGCTTATCCGAGAACTCTGAACTAAATACAACTGCCCCCAGACCTTCATCACAAGTTACTGATGGTGGTTTTTCTGTTCGTGGTGAAGTAGTATACCAATCTTTTGATGCTAAAAGCTTGGTAGTCAAAATTAGGCAGGCTCCACGTAAATCAACTGACAAACCCAAATATTTTAAGTTGAAATTGAGGGGTGTGCTAACTACCAAAGCAGTGGGAAAATTCTGGGACTTCCAAGCCAAGCGGGAAGCAGACGTTTTAGTAGTAGAAAAAGCTGAGGCGATCGCTGATTTACCCAAAAAACGCAAACCACCATTTAAAGGTGGGCCTCGTGCTGGCATTGGTGGTGCTGGTGGTAGAAAACCATTCCCCCCCAGACGCACTGGCGAAACCCCTCGCCCCATCAAGAAAACAAGTACAGGCGGCGACCCTTCAGTAGTGTCAAAACCTATACCAAGAACACCTGTTCCTAAACCCATCAAACGACCGAAACCGACTCAAGAGTAGGGAATGGGGCATTGGGCATTGGGCATTGGGCATTTTGGGCATTGGGTATGGAGTATGGGGCATTGGGCATGGCGAAAGGGAAAGGGGTAAGGGGAAAAGGGGAAAGATTAAATTTATTCCTTTTCCCTTTAACCTTTAACCTTTTCCCGTGCTCCCGTGCTCCCGTGCTCCCCTGCTCCCCCCAATCAAAAATCCGTCCGCCGGTCTTGGGGTAGAAAAGATCGCTCCATCGGAATTGGAGAAACTGGTTCTGTCAGGGTAAACGTACCTGCTTCGATCCACTTTTTCAACTCTAAGGCGACTTGCCTAGAAAAAAACAAACTCGCTAAGGGGGCAGAGCGTACTGCTTTGCCTTCTATGGCGATCCACCCAGATTTGAGTTGGGCGTAACTCACCAAACCAAAGGTGGGACGGACGCGCCGGGGAATGGAAAAATCTACTATTGGGGCTACTAAGTCTCGATCTTGGACAGCGCAGTGTTCAATTACTTGTTCATTTAATACAGGTAGTGGTACCCCAACCCCTAACATTAATGAGGGGCCATAACTTTTGAAGTAACACCCCCGCACCCAATGAGCATCCATTTGTTTGGCATCACCAATTAAAGCTAAAGTGGCGGAAGGCCCGATCGGTGTACGATTAGCTAAACGCTTTTGTAAAGGAAAGTGCTGAGTGCCTTCCCAGGCGACATAGCCAATACCGCCGCCTAAAAAAATTCGAGTACCTATACCAACGAGTTGCAAATCGGGGTCGTTGAGTAAGGGGGAAATCGCACCGGGGTTAGAATAAACAGCATTCCCCAAACGCGGTTGTAAAGGGCCGAGATAGGTGAAGAGGGGGCGATCGCCACCATTTACACCAACAATAAAATTTTGATAAAGATTGCGCGGATTGAATAAATAAAACTGATTAATTGTGTCACTGGTAATTGTAGTTTCAAAATTTGCTCTGGGGTAACAATCTGTTACTTGTCCTTGCGCTTTCACGTGTATAGATTTACCAGCAATCAAATCTTCGATTACATGACCACCACCACGTTCTCGCACTTCTTCCCCATCCGTCGTCTCCACAGCGCAACTCGCACCCAAATATAAATCTACTGCCCCAAAACCAGAATATGCTGGAACGCCATCTAACCAACAACGGCGAATTTTTATTGGGGGATCGGTATGTCCCAGATTGATAATTGCACCACTTGATTCCATCGGCTCAAAAGTACCAGTGGTAATTACATCAACTTCTTTAGCAGCTTTAGTAACACCGATTTCTACAACTCGTGCTTTTAATTCTTCAGTTGTCAACACCACCGCACGTTGGCGCTTAATTTTTTCGTTAATTTCTGCAATTGTTCGCATCTTCTCAGTGCTTGCGCTTCCTGCTGAATAGTGAATAGGGAGAAACACGATTAATCGCGTCTGTAACTAGGGAGTAGGGAAAAGAAATTTTCATTGCTCTTTGTGAGCGCAGACGATCGAGGCTTTTGGATAATTTCATCTCGAAATAGCGATCGCCAATCTCTGCGCAACAGCTTAACACCCCAAATAATACCAATTCAAAATTCAAAATTCAAAATTCAAAATTCAAAATTAAGAAAGCCAGACATCACAAAGGTATGTCCGTATGTATCTGTCGCATTCTTTTTTCAAAGTGGTATAAGGATAAAATTCCAAAAAAGAATTCAAGGATTGCAAAATTAAAATGATATATTTTTTGGGGCAAACAAGTTGCCTGTATCTAAAATATTTTTTATTCTACGTAAAATTACTATAAATAACCTTTGTATTATCAATTAAATGTATGTATGATTAAAATTAAGTGGATTTACTGGACTTAAATAAGCAATGTCCATGTCTAAGGGTTCGTACCAAAAGTTTACAACTTTCAGTTGTTGTTTCACAATTTCTGCCTAGTTAATTTCCGGTTTCTGCAAATTTAATAGACCTCTTGGCAAAAGTAACTTTTGCACTCTCGTGGGTAAAGGGTGCATGTTTGGATATTAAAGGTTTTTTGTTATTCCTTTCCCCCTTACCCTTTACCCTTTTCCCGACAAATGCCAAGAAGTCTAATCTTTAAGTAGTGGTGTTTTACCGCTAAACTATCAGGTCAAGGTTTTGGAGATCCGGACGAGATTTGAACTCATGTCTCACTGACCAAAAGCGATCGCCTTTTTCTGTAATCAAAAAGCGAGCGACTAATCTTCTGGTTTCAAGATGTCATCATCAATCGATGGCTTCTTCTTAATGTCTGTATTTTCTGCTTTCCAATTATCATCTGCTTCTGGAGATTGAGAAACTATCACAAACTCAGTCTCTTGTGTATGATTATTTCCCCATTCATCCAGAACATCTTTAATTAACACTTCTTGCAACCAAATCTTAGCGACAACAGTCAGAGGTAGGGCTAGAAATAATCCTAAAAAGCCAAAGAAAGTGACGAAAAATAGCTGGGCAATTAAGGTTATGGCTGGCAGCAATGAAACTTGATGCGCCATCACAACGGGCGTAATGAAATTACTCTCAATCTGTTGAATAATAAAGTAAAGAATCAAGACAGCGATCGCTTTCCAAGGTTCATCCAAGAAAGCGATCGCCATTGCTGGGATTACACTCATGGTTGGCCCCAAATTGGGAATCAAGTTAAAAAATCCCGCTAAAACCGCTAAAGCAAGTGCTGCCTTGACATGCAAAATTGATAAGCCAATCAGACTCATCACCCCCACTACAAAGATGGCAATGAAAGCGCCTGTAATCCATCCCTCCAAAGAGACTTCACACTTATCTAAAATTCCATCTACCCGCCGCCGATAAAATGAGGGGAAAAGCCGTACAAACACTTTGCGGTAAGCCACAGGGTCGGCTAACATCATTCCTGTTAAAACCAACACTAGCAAAATCTTGAGGACGACTTCTAAAGAACCAGATACAAAAGCAAAGGAGTTTCCCAGTAACCGATTGACGAAAGGCTGTACTTGTTGGATGAGACTATTGATATCTGGGATGTAAGGAACTAACTGATCAGGAATACGAGTTCTCAGGGCATCAAGCCAACTATTAAAGCGTCCAAACCCTTTAGGAACTTGATAGGTTAGTTCTTGAAACTGCTGGGCAAATGGCGGCACAATTAGCCAGAAAAAACCCACGACACCTGCAAAAAAGATAGCTACTGCTAGGAGGACGGCGAATCCGCGCCTTATCCCAAAGCTTTGGAAGCGTTTCGCTAGCCGATTTAAGGTGGTGGCTAACACAACTGCGGCAAACATCAGCAAAAGCACTTCCCGAATTTGCCACAAGATGTATAAAGAAAGAACTATGGCGATTAAGCCGATCCATTGACCGAGGTTCACAGGCTAACTCCTAACCGTTGCCAAGATGCAATTTTATTGTAATTAAGCTAGGTTAGCTGATTTTAGGAACTTGTGCGTAAAACTATTGAGTTAATTTTGTTTTTCTGCTTGAAATCGCCACAGTAGAGCGATCGCTACGATCGCGATCGGCAAGAATACTATAATCAGCGCGTTGGTTGCTGTCGCCGGAATTGGTAGACTTGGCCCTGCATACTTAATTAATACTGATAACAAAGCCGAGAGTAAAAGCAGTTTTAGAATTAATCCTAGTTGATTTTCCATAAAAGTACAGCAATACAGATTTTTGTGGTACATACAAATTTGCGCTGTACCGTGTAGTTTCTAGAATAAACCCACAGATACAATCCTTGTAGTTTTCACAAAAATATAATTTCCGAAGGATGTGAGGCGCGATCGCTATTACACTTTGTTAGTGCTGCCTGAACCTCAGACAGCACCTTATAGACTCTTAAAGCTTTACATAAAGTAATTAAAACAGCTTTTGAGTAATTTAAATTAAACACAAAGGAATGCAGAGTTTTAGCAAACTTTATTTGCTCTGAACTGCCTCAATTCTATATTTAGTTTTAATCAACTCAGACAGTTGTATCAAAAGTTTTTTCACTCTAGCTTGAATATATTGAGGATTTTTAGGTACACGTTTAGCTATATATCTTAATAAAGCAATCTGATAGCCAAACTTATATTGAATTGCGGAAAATATATTAGACTTGACCTGATGGGCTGCATCTTTATCTAGGTTTTTTAACTTTGTTACTTCCCGATGATATACGGGATGCTCTCCCCAAACGCAGGCAAAGTGTACAAGAGCCGGAGACACCACCTGATTGTATTTTTTAAAAGTAGATTTACCTTTAATAGCATCTATATTAAAAGAACCACGAAGACCAATAGGTGTTCGCATCATCAGACCATTATCTTCAAACATACTTTGATTGTGTAGCATCATAGCTAGACCAAAAATACGTTCATCATTAGGGCCATCACCACGAAATTCACTAATACCTAGCTTTTGCCAATCCCTTGCCAATTCTAGTGCTGTTTCAAAAAATGCCTTAGCAGTATCGTTTTTTTCAAAATAATAGAGACCTCCATTAAATCTAGGTAATTTTGTCAGATTAAATCGTTTGAGTGTATCATCTACATCAACGAATGTATCTTTATCGCCTGCTTGAAGATATACATCACCTGCCACACTAAAACTTCTGCCTTTAAAATCATCAAAAATAAAATTAATATCCCTTACTGCTATGCAATCACTATCAATACAAAGTGTATATTTAAATGGAGAATAATCATAAAGATGAAATTTTTGTTTTACGTTAGAACCGTATTCTTTTCTAAGATTTATAACGCAATCATAAAGCTCTAGCAAATCTTTATCATCTTCACAATCGGTAACAATAGCACGTGGAATATTTGGTGAATGAAGACGTAGAGAACGTGCTAATGACTTGGCCATTTCTAGATAATAAGATGCTCCGTAAGCATAGGTGATAATGCCACGTTGTGAAATAAACATATTTTGATTAAGTAATAGTATGTAAGCTTTAACTTTCTAATGGCATTCTAACTTACACTCCAAAAGATAGATATCCACTAATATCAATTCAGCTTAAAATCTCTATAAATTTTCCGTAAAGTATAGTCTACAGCACTTACGCAACTGGCATATTATTTTCAGTTCGTAGTGTTGGCGCAGCGTCTCATTCGTGTTAGCGTCTCTGAAAGATAAAAGAAGACTAAAGTCTTAAAAATAAGGGCTAAAGCCTTTACTAAAAACTACAAATCCGATTTTTTTGTGACAATTGCATAAGTCCTAGTCTAAATAAAATTTAGACCTGTTTAAGTATACCTGATTGCCTTGAAAAGAAAATTTTAAAGGTACAAATCGGTTAAAAACAGAAATATATGCAGCAAAAAACAACACAGTAAGAGATACTAAAAGCAGGTACATAGGCAAGAAAATATGGAATCCCTAACCTCTCGTATGCAGGCGGTACAATCGCCAATTATTCCTGTGGTTGGGGAACTGATTAAAAACTCTCCTGGAACCATCTCTCTAGGACAAGGTGTTGTTTCTTACAACCCACCACATGAAGCCATAGAATTTTTAGCCAAATTCTTAGCCGAACCCGCCAATAATTTATACAAATCAGTTGAGGGAATTCCCCCTTTACTGACAGCACTTGCGGGAAAATTACAAGCCTTTAACGGGATTGAAATCAACGGGGAAAACTGCATCGTCGTGACAGCAGGGAGCAATATGGGATTTATGAATGCCATTCTTGCTATCACTAACCCAGGCGACGAAATTATTCTGAATACACCCTACTATTTCAACCACGAAATGGCGATCGCAATGGCTGGTTGTCGTGCAGTATTAGTGGCGACAGATGAAAATTACCAATTGCGCCCAGATGCGATCGCTCAAGCAATTACTCCTAAAACACGGGCTGTAGTGACGATTTCACCAAATAATCCCACTGGAGTTGTTTATTCTGAAACTGCATTGCGCCAAGTAAATCAAATTTGTGCTACTCACAGTATTTACCACATCAGCGATGAAGCTTATGAATACTTTACATATAACGGAGTAAAACACGTTTCACCTGGCTCATTTAGTAATAGCAGCGAGTACACCATTTCTCTTTATAGCTTTTCTAAAGCATACGGTTTTGCGAGTTGGCGCATTGGCTACATGGTGATTCCTAAACACTTACTTGTCGCTGTTAAAAAAGTCCAGGATACAATTTTGATTTGTCCGCCAGTCATTTCTCAATATGCAGCTTTAGGGGCATTGCAGACAAAAGAGGATTATTTGAAGAGTCATATCGGAGCGATCGCTCAAGTACGCCAACTAGTATTAGAGTCCCTTAATCGTCTACAAGGCTTATGTAGCATTATCCCTGCCAATGGCGCTTTCTATTTTTTCCTCAAAGTTCATACCCAGATGGATGCTTTTGAGTTAGTCAAACAACTCATCCAGGAACATAAAGTTGCAGTTATTCCAGGTACAACTTTTGGCATAGATGACGGATGCTATCTACGCGTTGCCTATGGGGCGTTACAAAAAGAAACAGCAAAAGAAGGTATAGAAAGATTAGTACAAGGTTTGGAAACTATAGTTAGGAGTTAAAAGTCATTCAATTCCTGCCTCCAGCAAGAACTGCCTCCTTCAAAAAGGCGTTAAGCTGTGTTAGCGTACCTCGTTCGCAATCCCAAATATAAAATTCAACAGATGCCAATTATTAATAAGTTAATTGAAATTGAAACTGAACCAAAAATTAATATTCATAATATCACCCCACAAATTAAAGATTTTATTGCCTCAACATCAATTAAAAATGGACAAGTTTTAGTATTTTCTCGACACACAACAACAGCCTTAGCTATCAACGAAAATGAAGTCAGATTATTAGAAGATATAAAAGTATTCTTGCAAAAAATCGCACCGGAATCAGACCGCTATTTGCATAATGATTTGCATTTAAGAGATGTCCCAGAAGATGAGCCGATTAATGCTCACTCTCATTTAATGGCAATGATGCTGACCACAAGTGAGATAATTCCCGTTGTGGATAGTAAATTAGCTTTGGGAACCTGGCAATCTGTGTTGTTTTTTGAGTTGGATGGCCCGCGTAAAAGAACGGTATTTGTACAAATTTCTGGTGAATAATGCAATTTCACACCTGCAATGCTCTGAGAACAACCTAAATCTGAGAGAATTACGAACACAATCAAGAAGTACATCAGTTGAATTTATCTACAGCAATTAAAAACCTGAAAGAATGTTTTCCAGCATCACCTTCCTTTCCACAAACCAGGACTTTTGTTGTGTCAAAGGCAGAGGCCATTAGTTATGAAAAATAACGATAATTTTGTATTACGTAATACTTGGTACTATGCTCTGCCTAGCAATCAAATCAAGCCAGGTATGATGATCAGCCGCATTTTCTTAGGAGAACCAGTGCTGTTAGTTCGCAGCCAGGATGGCAAAGTGTCTGCAATGACGGACATTTGTCCCCATCGTGGTGTGCCCTTGAGTTGTGGGAGATTCAACGGACAGGAAGTTGAATGTTGTTACCACGGTTGGCGCTTTAACTCTGCTGGGCGTTGTACTGCGATACCTTCTCTTGTGGAGGAACAGCAGATTGATTTGAGTCGCTTCGACGTGCAGTCATATAGTGTTCGCGAAGCCCAAGGAAATATCTGGATATATATGCCCGATCCCGATAACCCTCAACCTGCATCTGAGATGGAAATTCCGGTAATTCCAGGGTTTGACGATCGCTCTCACCAGTTTGTAGAGGTGGTAAAATTTCCTTGTTTCATAGATCATGCAGTGGTAGGTCTGATGGACCCGGCTCATTCACCTTATGTTCATCGCGCTTGGTGGTGGCGAAATGAGCAATTGCACGAGGAAGTAAAGCAATTTGATGCTTCACCCTACGGCTTTACGATGCGACGACACCGATTACCTGCGAATGGGGGTCGATTATACTGGCTGATTGGCGGTGGTGTCCCGGAAACAGAGATTTCTTTTCGTTTGCCTGGAGTCAGAATTGAAGAAACCACCATTGGTAATAATCGAGTCGTTAATTTGACAGCAGTTACACCGATTTCAGACACAGAAACGGAGGTAACTTTTGCTCTTTACTGGACACTTCCTTGGGTAGGCTTTTTCAAACCACTGTTACACGTGCTGGCGCGGACTTTCATTGGTCAAGATCGAACAGTGGTAGAAAAACAGCAAATTGGACTGAAATATAACCCTGTGCTGCGGCTGATTAAGGACTCAGATATGCAGGCGCAGTGGTACTACCAGTTAAAGCGAGAGTATGCTCGTTCTGTTTCTGAAGGACGAGAATTTGTCAATCCTGTCAAGGGTCAAATACTCCGCTGGCGTGCTTAAATTACTCCAAAGTAAATTCGGCAAATTCTCTTTGTCCGAATAGCATATTTCGGTCTACGGCTGACAATATTTTATTATTGGCACGTTGGCTATTTAAACTGCGACCAACTAACTGCGCGACATCTGCACGATTGATGCTACCAATAATGTGCGGATCTTCGGTTAAAACGCCATTACCCGTTGCTGGTTCTGATTTTAGTCCACCAGGACGGATGATTGTATAGGTGAGTCGACTGGCAATTAAGTGTTGTTCGGCTTTGTCTTTCTCAGCTAAAACTTTTCCCAATACCTCTAAAACTTGGGGTGAGGCAGCAACAACACTATTGCCAGCACCAATGGAGGATACAAGAATAAACTTTTGCACTCCAGCTTTAACTGCTGCATCGATCAGATTTCTGTTACCAGGATAATCCGGCCTTTCTACATCTGATGGTAAACCGCCAATTGTACTGATAACGGTGTGAATAGGTGCATCTGTTACCATTGCGCGTTCGACATCGCCAAGATTTAAGGCATCTCCCTGAACTACTTCAATACCCATTGCTTCTAGTTCACTAGCAACTGCTGCTGTTCTCAGGAGTGCTTTAACCTTTAGCTGTTGTGCTGTGAGATATTGAGCAATTTCTCGACCAACCCCGCGACTTGCTCCAGCTAGAAAAATATAGGATGCACTTGTCATAATAAATTTAATTATTTACGCTCAAAGGATTTTATCAGAGGATTGGCAGTATTTAATAATTGCTCAAGCGACCGAGATGCTTCTGGTTGATGGCGAACATGAGTGTCAATAAACAAACTAATGATTTCACCTATCAGCAAACGGAAGCTTTCTTGGGGTTGGGTGGCGGGAAAGTCCAACAAGGGTGTCTTTAAGGTGGAGTCTAGCCGATTAACCATCGAAAAGTGATTTGCTCCTTCCAAAAGTAGTAGATAGCTATCATTTCGTCCGCCAGTAATTGCTTCTTGGAATGTACGGATGACTGGAGTGGTAGAATTTCCAGGACTTATACCATAGCGATCGCTGCTGTTCGCAATTATTCCATCGCAGGTTCCTCCGATCAGTAGAAGTGGTAGGGAGTCTGATAAGGGTAAGATAGTACCTGGTTCATACCCCAATAATAACGTTCCCATAGTGTGTAAACCATAACCAAAAGATGCTGCAACTTGAGGGAAAAAGTGGGGATCAGCATTTTCGATTGCTACTCTACCACCTGCAAAGTGTCCACCTAAAACTATTCGTTGCAGATCGAGCATTCCAGCTAAAATACCCTCAGACTGTAACTGTTCCACTTTCGCTAGCAGTGTTGGCAAAGCCAAAGCAGTGGGAACAGTACGATAAATTGTTGGTTTCATCTTTTCAAAATCAACCCCTGGATTCAGACTAATTACTCCTGGCATAACTTCTGCAATCCAGTTAAAGAGAATCACCACTAATCCACGTTCAGCCAGTTTAACCGCCAACCATTGATATTGTTGAGCATCACAGTTAAAGCCGTTGAAGAAAATCACTACTGGAAAAGGTGCCTTTTCTAAATCAACTGGTGAAATTTCCCTATTTATTTCTACGTTACGCCTCGACATCTGTGCTGGATAGAAAATTTTCAGGTGAATGGTATCGTAAGGAGACTGGAAACCCTCAATTTTAGCAGCTTGGAAAAAAGCACGAACTGTCATTTGGTTCTTCCTAATATCATTTTCAGAAAATTTTTCTATTGTCCAAGTGCAAATGCTCCTAACAATCCTAATTTAGCGATCGCAAATAACTGAGTAACCATAATTACAAAAATAATATTAGGATAGCAATTATACTTAACCCCATCGTAGGAAGTAATTTAGTAAACATTTGTGCAAATGTAGCAAATAACTTTTCTGTGGATAAACTTATGGCTAAAAAATCTCAACCCAATCTCGAACAATACCAAGATGTCAGATTATCTGCTACCACAAGAATTTGGGTAATTACAGTCGCCATTCTGGGAGTTTGCGTGCCACTGTCAGCCGTTACTAGAAGCGGTGCTATTCTTCCTTTAGTTGCAATTGGTGGCGCGGCTGTTGGTACAGTTGCAGTTTGGCGTTCTGATGAGCAAAAATCCAAAACTAACTATTTGCAACAGCAACAAATAGAACTGTTAGAACAGAGATTAGCGAATTTAGAAACAATCGTTAGCAGTGATGACTTGAACTTACAAATGAAAATTAAACAAATCGAAGCAAGGGATACTTTTGGCGACTCATCTAATGTAAGTACTACACCCAAACAACCAAAACGCAAAGGTTAAAATTAGCCAATCTTCACCATTTATTTTGATTTCAGAGGATATTTCCGAGAATTATCGTTACTAGGTGATTTTTATGTAGCTATTTGCTGACTTAACGTGACTGCAATCTTTAAATCCGTCTCAAATTTAACTTTCCTTTGCAGCTAGAAGTGTTTCTCTAGAAACAGTATCTCGATCTCTATCTCCGTTAGAATTGACTGATATCATTTAATTCTATATACTTCAACTGCATCAGTTCATGAAATGTCTAAGTGCTATCCATCTATCTCTTTCCCGGAAACATTTGTCAATGGCTGTGTTTTATTAGACTGTTAATATTACTGAATTTTTAATTAACTAAGGTTATAAACTTGAGTAATTGCGTTTGTATAGCTTACCGTAGGTATGCAATAGTTTGCCGCAGGAATGTAGATGGATTGGATTAGCTTACTCAAAGCTCAACAAATTGACTTCCTTCAACGTGTGAAAAAACCTAAAACTTATGACTTATCTTTGCTGGAAAGTCAAGTTAAAGGTTGTCACACTGAAGTTATAGCCTTTTGGGGCGAGCCATTGGCTAGACTCCAAGAACTTTCTCGTCAACAAGCAGAAGTTCTCGCCAAAAATCCGCCGCCGACGCCGCCGGAATATCCTGAGCCTCCTGACTGGACAATACCTTTTCCCAAATACTTCCAACAACAAGCCCAAGATTATCTTTTCCGGGAGCATATTGTTGACAGGGTAATAAGCGAACGCTTGGGCAAGTTAGTAAAAAAGGTGTCACAAGATACTTTGCAAAACATGATTTTAGATGACGAGGGAAATTTGGGTGGCGAAAGTAAATTTCCTTATATACTCAAGGATCGTCCTCAGCTAAGTGTTCAAGTTTACGTTGCGGATGGAGAAAGTTTTAATGGTATTAAGAAAGACAAAATTAGGTGGTCAGTTACTCAAGAAGATTTAAAAAATCACCAAGTATTAATTTTTCTCTGTTTATTTTATCCATCTACAGGTAATTTAGGTTACGAGAAGCAAAGTATCATAACAGGCTTTTTACCTACAAATCAACTTGAATTTAGCGAACCAAAACTGTATGTGACTCCGAGTAATTTGTTATATGCAGGGGGGTTAAGTTGGTATTTAGAATCACTGATGGGTAAAAAAGACACGTCGCCAGTAATTAATGAAAGAGCGATCGCAGATACAATACAGACTCTACCATCAGAACATTGTCTCAAAGCTATAGTCGGTGACTGGGAATGCTGGCAGACTTTGCAAGGACACACCAGAGGGATTAATTGCCTAGCTTTCAGTTCCGGGTGTAATAATGGCAAAGCCTTACCCATTTTGGCAAGTGGTAGTCGTGGAGAGACGAAACTCTGGGATTTAAGCAAGGGCGAATTAATAGAGACATTATCAGAGTATCCTTGGGTAATATCGGGGCTGGTGGATGAAGTGAATTCCCTAGCTTTTAGTTCAGATGGACAGACTTTAGTCAGTTGCGGTGCAGATTCGACAATTAAGCTTTGGCACGTAGGCGCTTTAGACTTGATAGATATTTTGCACAAACACAATGGGGTAGTGCGGTGTGCTGCTTTCACCCCAGATGGCAGAATGTTAGCGACAGGGGGAGATGACAGGAAAATTCTCTTTTGGGATTTGATGCATCGTCAAGTTGCGATCGCACTTTCCTTAGATGATACAGCTGCTCATTCCCTAGTTTTAAGTCGAGACGGCGAAACTCTCGTTACAGGTAGCTACCGCAAAATCAAAGTTTGGCGCACCTCACCACAAACGGGAATCAAAAGTTTAAAAGATGCACAACCACTGCATACCCTCATGGGCCATTCTCACATCGTTTGTTCCTTAGCAATCAGTGCAGATGCTAAACTGCTCGTGAGTGGTAGTTGGGATCAAACGATTAAAGTTTGGCAATTGGAGACTGGGGAATTACTTCATACCCTGAAAGGACATAGAGATCGGGTATATGCGATCGCTTTAAGTCCCGATGGACAAATTATCGCTAGCGGTAGTGCTGATAAAACCATCAAGTTGTGGCATTTACAAACCGGGGAATTGCTGGCTACGTTTACAGGTCATGGGAATATAGTCACAGCATTAGCCTTCACAGCTTCCGGCGAAATGTTAGTCAGCGGCAGTCTGGATAAGACAATTAAAATTTGGCAACGCAGTTAATCTTAGTTGGTAATTCATCATCACACTTTCTCCGTAGCTTGCTTCTTTGCAGGAGTACAATAGACACCTTGCAAAAGTAGGGAAAAGGAGAAAGGAACAATAAAAAACATGAGTCCCTTTTCCCGCTTCTTGCAAAAGTAACAAATGCCAAGATGTTGATTGTAAAAAGTAAGAGTCAGCGCTACCATCGGCAGCACTGACTCCTTATTTTGTAGTAAATTCAACTATGTCAGGTTGGAGTTTTTAGTCAATCGAAATCTGCTGAGGACCACTGGCTTTGCCGTTATGTGCATCTGTTGTGGTACTGCTGGTGTAACTATTTGAGCGGATCTGTTTATCTAACCAGCTTTTAACTGGATCGTCTGCAAGATTGAGTCGAAGCACACCAGAGAAAAACCCACCTACAAATGAGACTGGATGCCGAGTAAATTCTCTGAATATAGGTGACAATTCATTAATGAACATAAAAAGACTCCTGGCACTGCCGTAAAAAATTATTACTTCTTAATTGATCGTAACGTGTTAAAGGATTGGGGATGGGGCATTGGGCATGGGGCATTGGGCATTGGGCAAAACAGTGTTGAGTAATGAGTAATGAGTGCTGAGTTAGGAGTTAGGAGTTAGGAGTTAAGAGTTAGAAGTTTTGTTTATCTCCTTGTCCCCCTTGTCCCCCTTGTCCTCCTTGTCCTCCTTGTCCCCCACTCCCTACTCCCCGATCATTTCGCCTTATGAGCTTGGTTCCCGATCGGGAAACATACACTTATCAGAATCACAACCACTAGGGCCAGCCTCTGTCATTTCGCCTAAATCGTAGCGGCTTAGTACTGCACAGAAATCATCTGTTTTGCGTCGCGCTTTCACCTCTTGAGTTAAGCGATCGTAAGTTGATTTATTTATTGGTTCAAACGGCAAACGTGGGAATGATTGCAAATCGTCAAAACGCGCTAAAAGAGCAGCTGAAATATATCCCTCATCATTCTGAATGGTTTCGTAAATGCGCTGTCCTAAAGGCTCAATTTCATCAGAGCGAAGTTCCAAAGTAGCTGATGTGTTGTGAGTCACATACCAACGTTGAACCTGGAGGACAAAATCAAATTGGGCTGAGACTGAAAACTTAGAAACATCAATTTCATCAGCTCCTGGTAAATCAGCCCAAGTTACAGAAACAGGGATTTCTACTAGCCATTCACTCACCCGTGGATCGAAGGGATCGTTAAGTAAATTGCCTTGTTCGTCTTTGTCTGATTGAGAGGGAATGACGTTGTAACCATAGTCAATACAAGCCAAGGCTACTGGGTCATTTTTACCGAAGGTGATCCGACGAATGAATCTTTGCGCTTTAGGAGGATGCCACCCCGAACTAGCATTAGTTAATAAAGCCTTAGTACCACTGGGTTGGACTGTGGTACAACGATTTGGGCGCTTGAGATTGTGGCGATCGCAATAATCCCAAACTACCCGATGTACAATATCTCTCCAAGAACTGAGGTATTTCTCTTCCTCACGCTTGAAAGCTAATCCTTGCGGCGTTGCGGGTCTTCCTTCCTCCCACCAGCGCAGCCAATTAACACCAAAAGCATGGACAAAGAAATCAAATAAACCTGTAAAAGAAACTCCCACAATCGGGTCTAATTCACGGCTGTATTGATAGCGTGGTTCCAGGAATTTGTGATTTAAAAGTGCCGCTACAGATAACGCCCCAGCAGTGAAAGCTTCTTCTTGTTCTTTGTAGTTACGTGGGTCAATTTGATTAAGGTGAACCTCTGACAAATTGCAGTGGAAATTACTACCGATGATTTCCTTTCTTTGTTACCCTAGAGGCTTTTTATCCCCTAGTTCTACTGCTTGATTATTCGCAGTAGCTCCGCGTACATTTTGCAGATGTGATATCAGATAATAAAAGTGTTTTTCACATCCGCCCCCGCACTCTTGGAGAGATTATATTCTAGACACCAATTTTCGATGTCATCTAGTTTCACTCTCTACGCTGTACGGTGTCAAAGACTTTTTAATTCCTTTGATTACCACGGGATTAGCATTTCAGCCTTCCCCGTTTTTGCGAGGTTTTTAACGTGAGGCAAAATCACTTACCACACGGATTTAGCCCATAGCGAGCTAAACGATGTTCTAGCTCATTAGCATCAAGATTTGGATAACGTTCTTCTAACCAGTGTTTTGCTGTTCCTTGTTCATAAGCTTGTAAAAACTCAACTTTCAAAGCTTGTGTTGGCAGCAAATCAATGTTTGATCGCGCTACAGCTTCACCAGCCCATTGAATCGCTCCCTCGCCACTATAATATTGTTTGCGGACAGCACCAACACATTCTTCTAAGGTTGGCTTACGGTGAAAAACTCTGGTATGATTTGCCATCCTGAGTGCATCACGCTCTGGATCGATTCGCCAGTTGCCATTTTCATCTTGCTGCCATAAATTATCTTTGGCATCAGCGAACAAACTATCAACGCTTGAACCTTGCCTCATGCCAGCCGATCGCCTAATATTACCGGCAACAATTGTTACAGCTGCTTGATCGATTAACAGACAGCATTCAACTGAATTTAATTGCCGTCCCACAGCTTTATTCAAAATAGATGCACAACGCTGATAAAGTCCGGGCAATTTTACCGGATTTGCAACTCCTCCAAAGCCGTTGAGAGTTTCTCCTGCTTTTCGGACATCGCTGATATCAACTAATACTTCAACTTCTGCTGAAAATTGTTCATCAGTAGAGAGTTCTAATAAGGCTTGATATGATTCAACCCAACCTTCACGGCTATCTCCAACGTGAATAGTGACGTTATTTCCTTCTATATGAGTTTCAGTATATTCACGCCGCTGTTCGACAGGAGTGCTGCCAATTTCACCTTTTACAGTGACATTGAGTTGATTGCGAATTGGAGGCAACTGGTTAATAAATTGTGGTTCTAAGACGGCTCCAGTACCACAGCCCATCATTGCTAAATCCATCATTAAGCCGAAGGCACTCCAGTCTTCGAGATTGGTAGAAGTGCAATTATAAGCCCCGGAAAAGTTCTTTGGCTTGGCTATCCAGTCTGTACCACCAACCCATAGCCAGCGCCCACTAGGCATAGCTTTCAAGCTGCGCTGCATCTTATCCAATGTGGCAGCTTCTTCTTGAGTGAGCTTTCCCAACTCGACTAAGCCGAGTATAGTGCGATCGCATACCTCATCCCATGTTTCCCTAAGTCCCGCCTTTGTACGGCGGCTATAGGTTCTAAAAAATACGGGATTAGCAGCCGGTGCAGTTTCTGGAAACTTTGCACTCTGGCGTGTTCTTTCGAGATTCTGAACCATATATCAAGTGTCTTACGTTCTTCTTGCGTGCGGACAGATTATGACTATACGCCAAGTAGTTTGAGTATTAAAGATTGTCAAATTGTCCACTTTACGCTAGCTCTATCCGGCACTAATTACAACATAAATTTATGATGTATAATGTCCCTCACCCTTGGATGCGAAAAATATACTTGGTTATAGTTAACACCATTGTTTTTAAGTAAATTATCTCTATCGCCTCATCTTCAGTCCGATTATCATTACTCAGCATGGGCTAAACGCTCCGCTACCGCTAACTGTACTCAGGATCTCTTCATTACTTTCCCACAACTAAGTAAGTTGGCACAATAAAACTAAACTATGTGAAGAAAGATAAACTAGACTAAAACCCTTTTTCCTCGTGCTTCCTGCCTTATGCCAACAACAAATTTTTACGCCGAGCTACTTAGCAGTGATAGTTAAATAAGTTGCAATTATAAGTCAAATCCAAACAATTAATTCCGAACTCTTGGGAACTATAAATTTAGTTACAGGAAATTGATTATGAATGATGAATGGGAACCTCTAAATCCTGATGATAATGTTGTGCATTTTCATCAAGAAGCATTTGAAAATTTACCCCGCACTCAAATAGTGTTTCAGTTATTCAAGGAAATCAAAAAAATTTGGGCAGAACACTTTACATCGTCAGGATCGAGAGTATTTGGAGAAGGATTTGAATGTTGTATTTTAATACCCGGTCAACAATGGCGAACAGGTAAAATTAGAGTGTGCTTAGAATTTTGCCCTGATGAAACTGAAATCGAAGATAATCGATTAAACATCAAACACGAAAATTCTCCCCTTGACGACCTTCGACAGCAACTGAATGACGGTAAAAACTAATACCCAAGTTCATATATACAGATATAATAGAAAATTATCTGTGTCTGTGTGCGCTGAAAACATAAAATGGTATGGACTCCCTTACATGCAAAAATCCATCGCACAATCAGATCGCGCCACTTATTTGAGCGCAACCAGCGGCTATTAATCGCTGTTTCCGGCGGACAAGATTCTCTGTGTTTAATAAAATTACTTTTAGATTTACAATCCAAATGGGGATGGTATTTAGGTATTGCTCACTGCGATCATCGCTGGCGTTCTGACTCCGAAGCTAATGCTAACCACGTCGAAAACTTAGCTAAAACTTGGGATATATCCTTTTATTTAGAAACAGCGAACAAGCCGATAAATAGTGAAGCTGCTGCACGCGATTGGCGCTATCAAGTTTTAAGTGCGATCGCTCAGGCCAATAATTATCAATATATAGTTACAGGACACACGAAGAGCGATCGCGCCGAAACTCTCCTCTACAACTTAATTCGCGGTACTGGTGCTGATGGCTTACAAGCCCTAACTTGGCAACGCCCCCTAAGTACAGGCATTGTGTTAGTACGTCCACTTTTAGAAATTACTCGAATACAAACAGAGCAATTTTGTCAAGAATTTAAATTACAAATTTGGGAAGATTCCACCAATCAAGATTTGCAATATGCCCGCAACCGCATTCGCCAAGAATTAATACCATATTTACGGGAAAATTTCAATCCCCAAGTAGAATCAGCCTTAGCCCAAACAGCAGAACTTTTACAAGCGGAAGTGGAATATTTGGAAAAAGCTGCCCAGCAGTTGCGTGAAAAGGCTATGGAATGGGGCATTGGGGATGAAAAAGATTCCCTTACTGTTTTTCCTTTACGGTTAAATCGTCGGGTATTACAGAAAGCACCACTGGCTCTGCAACGTCGGGTGATGCGTCAGGTATTGCAGCAAATACTGACTGATGCGCCCAGTTTTGAACACATTGAAAAATTAACGGCTTTAATTATAGCGCCCAACCGATCGCAAACCGATCCATTTCCTGGTGGTCCGATCGCTCAAGTAGAAGGCGACTGGATCTGTTTTAAATAGTTATTTTAAGTCTTTTTGTTATCAGGGACGATGCACATTATTAGTTTTAGAATCTTAAGAGAATATGCAGAAAACCATGCAGATTGTCAGGAAGCATTAAGCAATTGGTATAAGGTTGCTACTAAAGCGAAATGGTCAAATTTAGTTGAAGTACAGCAAATTTTTATTAAAGCTGAAGCTGTTGGTAACTTTACAGTATTCAATATTAAAGGAAATAAATATCGCTTGATTGTTAGTATAGATTATGAAGGGCAGTTAATTTATATTAAATATATCCTCACCCATGCGGAATATGATAAGGAAAATTGGAAAGATGACCCTTACTTTTAATCCAGATAAATACAAGGAATTATTAACAGCTTATCTTCCCAAGCTGATAAAAAGTGAAGTTGAAAATGAGCAAGCTTTAAAGATAGTAGAAGATTTAATGCACCGGGAACGCACCCCAGAAGAAGACGAACTTTATCAGTTATTAATTACTTTAATTGAAAAGTTTGAGCAGGAATATTATCAGCCAATCCAGCAGAGTAATACTGCATCTATATTGTTATTTTTTTTAGAAGAATCTGAGAGAAGTAGAGATGATTTAGTAGCGGTTTTAGGGACAGAAGATTTGGTTGATGATATTTTAAGTGGACAACAGAAGATAAATACAGAACAAGCACGTAAATTAGGAGAGTTTTTTCATATAGAATCTAGTTTATTTATGGAATACTAATACCAATTCTTTATGAAGCTGCGCTAAATAAAGCTTCGAGAATAAAGTCGTAAGAAGTAAGGGAAGCAATGTATTCTGGTGTAATTGTTTCTAGGACAGAAGCTAGCTTTTGACGTAGTTGAGTAAGGGTTTTGCAAT
>NZ_JAVRBQ020000163.1:0-21267 GCF_034531215.2 Nostoc sp. ChiSLP03a | reverse complement strand
CAATAGGTCATCAGTGATAGCATAAATTGTAATTATTTCGTTTAACATTACCCCTCCTAATTTTTCCTCTGGAGGGGATTTTATTGCTTATGCAATGCCACCTGAACACCTGCAAGCATAACTAGCAACTTGGGTTACTAGATTTTTTATATTGCGGCTACGATCCTGCTTAAGACAAGTCGGCTATGGATAGGTGTGACAGCCGTTATTCTATGATTTGCCAATGTCCTAAGTTGTCCGATCGCTGCTATATGACCCATTTGAGGTAGATAGTCAATTAAAAAAAAGCTCCTAGTAGGTCTTTAACTAGGGGCTTATATAAACTATTGCTTGGTAATTGCAGTATATGCATTTTTAATTAGCTCTCTCCTCTACTATAAGAATTAAGCTGAGTTTTTAGAGACTGCCTCTAAAGTAATGTAAAGGAAGCGAAATCAGGCGATTGAGACGATCGCCTATCCCTTTGCAAGTTCATGTCTAGTTTTTAACTTTTAATTGCTTATCCCGCGATCGCTACCAATGACTTGATGGTTGATAAAAGGCAACAATCTGCGGTAAGACCAATGCATACTTAGAAAAATCAGACTTACTAAGATTAGCAGCATAACGCCTAGAATCGTTGTATATGACTTAGTGCGCCACCAAAAGCCATTCGCACCTAGTCGCACAACCTTCCATAAGTTAGCTATATCGGCGCTTTCAGAATCGTGAATGGTGATTGGTAAAGATGCTGCTGTGTTTTCTCGTGCAATTGTCATTTTAATTACTCCTTTAGACCCAAATGCTGAGACATTAATTTTAAACTACGGTAACACGATAGATTTTATGTTATTTATATGTAATATCTCATAGCTTGATGCAATAAGCAAGTTTTAAGGGCATTGGGAATAGGGCAAAACAGTTGTGCTAACATTACTCAGCACTCTTGAGGGGCATTGGGCATTAGTATTAAAAATTAGTATTTACTAGATTGAAAACTATTCTCTAGTCTCAATCCCTACTCCTAGTCTCCAATCTCTAGTCAAAATGCCTAATCAAATTTGGTTATCACAGTTAGAAAAACACCGAGCGATCGCAGTTATCCGCGCCCCTCAAATGGAACTGGGACAACAAATGGCAATGGCTGTAGCATCTGGGGGAGTGCAGCTAATTGAGATTACCTGGAATAGCGATCGCGCTGGGGAATTAATCAGTCAACTACGTTCGGAATTACCAGCCTGTATTATTGGCACTGGTACGCTATTTAATGTGCAGCAGTTACAAAATGCGATCGCATCTGGGGCGCAATTCCTCTTTACACCCCACGTTGATTCGGCAATGATTCAAGCAGCACAAGAAAAAAATGTGCCTATCATACCAGGAGCTATGACTCCTACAGAAATTGTTACCGCTTGGAGCCAGGGTGCTAGTTGTGTAAAAGTGTTTCCCGTGCAAGCAGTGGGAGGGGCTGATTATATCAAAAGTTTGCAAGGGCCGCTGGGTGAGATCCCCTTAATTCCTACTGGCGGCGTGACTCTAGAAAATGCCAAAAAATTTTTGCAAGCTGGAGCGATCGCTGTCGGTTTGAGCGGGGAATTATTTCCCCAAAAGCTTGTCATAGAGAGAAATTGGTCAGCGATCGCAACTCAGGCAAAAAACCTAATGCAACAGTTAGGTTAACTTAGAATCAAATCATCAAAATTCGCGTCTATTAAAGTAATAGATAGGGAAATAAAGGTGAAACCCGATCAGTTTCTCAAGACCCCATGATTTGAGTGTGAGTGTATCTAAAATGAAAAAACTAATTAATCCTGACTGGGTGCGTCGTTTACAAATACTCTTCACTGGTACAGCACTGTCCGTAAGTGTTTTTACTACTACTGGAACTAGTGAAGTTTGGGCTAATTCGAAAAATCAAGTGATTGCGCAAAGAATCCAGACATTACAAAAATCGGATAAGCGCTGGATTCAAATCGATCTTTCAAAGCAACGGTTAATAGCTTGGGAAGGTGACAGAGTGGTTTATGGAAGTGCTATTTCCTCTGGCAAAAAATCCACTCCCACTCTTATTGGTACTTTTAATATTCAATCCAAGTTCAAAACTACACGGATGCGAGGAAGCGGCTACGACGTTCCCAACGTTCCTCATGCGATGTTTTACCAAGGCAACTACGGTATTCACGGGGCTTACTGGCATAAAAGGTTTGGCACTCCAGTCAGCCACGGCTGTGTGAATCTCGCACCTAAACATGCTAAATGGCTATTTGAGTGGGCATCGGTAGGAACACCAGTAGTTATCCAGAAATAGTAGGTGAAGCAGCCAAAAGGCAATTTAGGTAAAATCATAAATAACAACAAATCAAGACAATTAAGTGATTCCCAGCATAAAATCATGCTGGGAATATTCGGAGTCGTAATTACGGAAATTGAAATAAAATATAGAAAAGGGCATGAAATATTTGCCTAAAAAATAAACGGAAATCCTGACAATTACTGTGTGAAATTACAAATGCAAATATGAATTTGGGGAAAGTTTGCATTTAGACATTTAAATGACAGATTCTTTGTAATACCAATTTTTTATAAAGCTGCATAGAATTCGATCCCCCCTAGCCCCCCTTATAAAGGGAGGAACCAGAAAAACATATCAAAGTCCCCCTTAAAAAGGGGGATTTAGGGGGATCTAGATATGTGTAACTTCACATTAAATTGGTATCACGGTATAAACTACTAATAGGCAAATAGAAGCGTAAAAAAGTGACTCTAGCAGTGACAAGTACTTTAAGTAGACTAAGGAAACTTAAATAACCAAATAAGGATTGAAATTATTTAAATTACCAAAGAGCAGGCGAGCGCTAACCTCAAAGAGTCAGTGGATTTGCATTTATCAGCAGAAATATGAGAAAAAAGGGCGTGAAAAGCATAATTAACAGCAAGAAACATGATTTCAATTCTTAGGCGCGGGACAAGGGCTAGTTTACACTCTACTGTCATTGATGCCCTCAAAATACCAGCAACAAAACTTAGAAGCAATGTTGGGATTGTTCCTATAGGCACAAGGACATCCATTCCCAGAACATTCTAAAAGTAAGTCTGCCAGTGCCTTAAGCCGATTTCTCAATATTAATCATTGGTCAACCCTTAGTGTAATTCGTACTACTCGCGCTCGTATTATTGAAGAGATGTTGTCCCACTGCCCAAAAGGACGCAAACCGTTTCTACAAGCGATCGTTGACTTGACAACTTTAGAGAAATCTGGAAAATT
The DNA here is from genome assembly GCF_034531215.2 of Nostoc sp. ChiSLP03a. Classification (NCBI taxonomy): domain Bacteria; kingdom Bacillati; phylum Cyanobacteriota; class Cyanophyceae; order Nostocales; family Nostocaceae; genus Nostoc; species Nostoc sp. ChiSLP03a. The sequence continues at coordinate 18,023 of NZ_JAVRBQ020000163.1, read as the reverse complement.
TCCCCAATTTAAAGATTTAATCCGCGTATATAACGGAAAACGAGGCTTGCATTTAGTTGTGGTGTATTTGTTATTTCTTTTGCAAGACATTCAACGCCTGAGAGACTTGGCACTTAGTCATGGAATTGACATCCGAGTTTCCAGGTGCAAAATCTGAGGCACGCTGGATGATTTCCTCATCACAAAGATGAGTGTGTATTTTTACCATAAGGTGCATTCCAGCATTTTCTCCCACAATGGTAACAGCAGGAACATCGATAATTGCTGAAGCTGGTTTTTCTCGAAGAGAGTCATTTGCAGATTTAGAAGATTTTTTTGAATCATTAGAAGCATTAAAGGTGGCTTTTTTGCGCCTTATGGACGGGTTGTTCGTTATTCCACCTCTTGAGCATCACTAATCTCTTGAACCTGCCGTCACCCAAAGCAGGTAGTTATTAATCAAATAGTTTATTCTTTGACCTATTTACTGTAGTTTGCTTTTAGTAAAACTAAACGCTACCTAAATAACAAAGGAAAATTAATTATGATTAGATTCGAGGTTGTATGGTTTGCTCCGCTAGCTGCCGCGCTATTAAGTTTTGGATTGGGTGCAAAAAAAGTAATGGCACAGATAGAATATCCATTTTCAGCTATCTACAACTCAGAAACTACCCTTGAACCTATCGCAGCAAACATTTTTAAAATAACCAATAGAGGTGAGAGTGTTAATGCGCCATACGAGCTAACTAGACTTGTAAATATCAGCTATGGCAATCTCAACATTAATACAGGTGTAATTACAATTGATCCAGATCCAGCAACATTTGGGTTGGAAGACTTGCCCTTTGGCAGCATTACAATTTTTGTTCAAGGAGAAGATCGGCTATTTGGAACCACTAGGGGCACTGCTACCCTTGACTTTCAAAATTTTGTGGGCACGGTTTCTAATACTATAAGTATTACTGGTGGCTCAGGTACATTCGGCGGTGCGATTGGTACACTGATCTTGTCGGAGAATCTTACACTCAACCAGATCCAACTGCTCCTATAGGAGGTTTACCTCTAATCTCAGGTTCATTGCAAACAGTTCCAGAACCAAGGAATAACGCGGCGATCTTTACTATAGGCTCAATTGGAGTAGGTTTCCTATTACGCCGACATAGACTTCGAGTTATTGGGTTCAAGCGAGTTTAAATCCATTAACGATGATGCTCCGCTCCAGCGTAGGCGATTGCTTGGGTATGAAAATAAATGCGACCATAACCTTTAATAGTTTCTTTCGCAACCTACACCATCCCTAAAGGCGATCGCTGCAAGCCAACAGCGATCGCTTCCAAAGTCGAATGGCAGTAAAAAAAGCTATAAAGCTTACCATTCGTTAAGCAAGCAAAAAGAGGAATGGCAGATGGGTTTTTGGTATACTCCAGGACTTTTTAAACATCCTCTAACTGAGATTGATAGAATGAAAATAGTAGGAATTTTCACCATCTAGCCATCGAGACTCATGCCCTCTGAAATTGCTGTCGAGAAAAAAAAGTTAAAAAATCCACCTTTGGAGCTTCATTATTTAGGCGATCGCGTGCTGCGTCAAGCTGCAAAGCGGATTTCTAAAGTTGATGACGAACTTCGCCAAATAGTGCGCGAAATGCTGCAAACTATGTACAGCAAAGATGGCATTGGTTTGGCTGCACCCCAAGTGGGAATTCACAAACAACTAGTTGTCATCGACCTGGAACCAGAGAACGCAGCTAATCAGCCTTTGGTGTTGATTAACCCCACTATTAAACAAGTCAGCCGCGACCTCTCTGTTGCCCAAGAAGGCTGCTTGAGCATTCCCAACGTATATTTAGACGTAAAGCGCCCCGAAGTCGTAGAAATCGCTTATAAAGACGAGTACGGTCGTCCCCGGACATTAAAGGCTAATGACCTCTTGGGACGCTGCATTCAGCACGAGATGGATCACCTTAACGGCGTGGTATTTGTAGACCGTGTAGAAAACTCCTTGACTTTAGCCCAGGAGCTATCTAAGAATGGCTTCTCGTATCAAGCGGTGAAACCAATAGCATAGGGGGGCAATAGTGTATTTAACTCCAAAAAGCAGTTTATTTCTAGGTGGTTCTTGTGTAAGTGCGATCGCCGCCGTCGGTTCGATTTTTGAACTCGGTTACGGACAGCCAGATTTTGGTTTTACAGCCACGGCAATTATCCTGGTATTAAGCATTCCACTTACAGGATTATTTTTCTTTGCCGCAGTGAAGGACGCAAGGGCTAACATGAAATAAGCATCAGGTACATAAAAAAGGTAAGAGGATGAAGAAAAAAGGCAAAATTCATTCTTTTACCTTTTATCTTTGCTCTGGATTTTCCACAGCCCCTAAAGCTTTTAGCGTTACTAACTGCGCTGCGGTTAACCCTGTAACCCCGGTAATATTCATTGCTTCATAGGGTCGTGGCGATCGCAGTGTTCTTAAGCACTCACCCGTCGATACATCCCAAAGCTTGATTGTCTCATCTTGGCTACCACTAATCAGGGTTTGACCATCAAGACTAAAAGCAACTGACTTTACCCAATTAGCCCCCTGCAAAGTTTTCAAGCACTTGCCATTATAGACATCCCATAATTTTATCGTTTGGTCTTCACTGGCACTAGCTAAAGTCTGACCATCGGGGCTGAAGGCAACTGACCAGATTCGATTAGTATGTTCTTGCAAAGTTGTCAAGCACTTGCCCATGAAAACATCCCATAACTTCACTGTTTGGTCATCACTGCCACTAGCTAAAGTCTGACCATCTGGGCTAAAAGTAACCGATCTGATCCGATTGCTATGTCCTTCCAAAATATGGAGACATTCGCCTGTATAAATATCCCATAACCTGACTCTTTGGTTTTCACTGCCACTAGCTAAAGTTTGACCATCGGGACTAAAGGCAACCGATCTGACCCAAGTGGTATGCCCTTTCAAGGTCTGGAGACATTTGCCGGTGTAAATATCCCATAATTTCACTGTTTGGTCGTCACTGCCGCTAGCTAAAATTTGACCATTTGGACTAAAAGCAACCGACCTAATTCGATTGGTATGTTCCTGCAATTTTTTCAGGCATTGCCCCGTCTGAACATCCCATAATTTAATCGTGTGCTTTTCACTGCCGCTAGCTAAAATTTCACCATCAGGACTGAAGGCAATTGACCGTACCCAACTGTTATGCCCTTCCAAAATTTTGAGAAACTTATCGTTACGGACATCCCATAATTTCACTGTTTGCTTTTCACTGCCGCTAGCTAAAATTTGACCATCGGGGCTGAAGGCAACTGATCTTACGCGATTGCTATGTCCCTGCAAGGTTGTCAAAGACTTACCATCCTGGACATTCCATAACTTCACTGTTTGGTTTTCACTGCCACTAGCTAAAGTTTGACCATCGGGACTGAAAGCAACTGACCTGACCCGATTGGTATGCCCCTGGAAGGTTTTCAGGCATTTACCATCACGAATATCCCATAACTTTACTGTTGGGTCGTCGCCACCGCTAGCTAAAGTTTGACCATCGGGACTAAAGGCAACCGACCAGACGCGATTGGTATGTCCCTGCAAGGTTTTCAGGCATTTACCATCACGAATCTCCCATAATTTCACCGTTTGGTCGTCACTGCCAGTAGCTAAAGTTTGACCATCGGGGCTAAAAGCAACCGATCTTACCCAACTGCTATGTCCCTGCAAAATTTTCAGGCATTTACCATCAGGAACATCCCATAACTTCACTGTTTGCTTTTCACTGCAACTAGCTAAAGTTTGACCATCGGGACTGAAGGCAACTGACATAATTCGATTGGTATTTCCCTGCAAAGTTTTCAGACATTTTCCAGTGTGGACATTCCATAACTTTACTGTTTGGTCTTCACTGCCACTAGCTAAAGTTTGACCATCGGGACTAAAGGCAACCGATCTTACCCAATTACCATGTCCGTGCAAGGTTTTCAGGCATTTACCATCACGAACATTCCATAATTTCACTGTTTGATCATCACTACCACTAGCCAAAGTTTGACCATCGGGACTGAAAGCAACTGATTTTACCCAACTGCTATGTCCAATACAGGTAAACAGTAGCTTTCCATCGTCAACTTGCCACAAGTAAGTCTTGCCATCAGCATCACCCGTAGCCAAAAGTTTTCCATTCGGGCTAAATGCTACTGACGAAATACTAACTAATGTTTCGGCAAAAACGCATTTAGCTAAATCGCTATTGGCAAAATTTACCCGATGCAAATTCACACTTTGTAAATATGCTTGCCAAATGGTCAGATTTGAAAAATCATAGCCGCTAAAATCCATTTGTAATTGACAAAGAATATTTAACAGATTTCCACCTGCATATCCTGCTGTTTGAGGAATTTGTCGCAGAGACAATAAAATTTTATATAGATGATGTTCAATATTTTTAGCATATCTAAAAATAGTTGATAACCTATCTATAATTGGTTTAATAATCAGGGTAATCTGAGTGTTTCTAATATAATCTTTGGCCGTCGCTTCCATTAAAGCATGGCTGATAAATAATCTAATATTACGAGTGACAATTTCGTCACAAACCTGTTCAATCAGTTGGTCGGTGATATATTCCATAACCACAGATTGGAGAGTGAAAAGTGCTGTTCTTTGTTCAATTAGCGATCGCCGTCGTAGAGATTCTAGCGCTTCCATCACTTCCCTTTTGGTCAAGGGACGCACAATATCATTGAGCAATTCGTCGAGAGAAACTAACTCGCGCTTGATTGCTAACCAATAAATGATTTCTTTTTCAATCTCTGACAACCGCTCAAATTGCTGGTCTAGTAAATTTCGAGTGTCACCAAAAATGATCTCTCCTTCAGCGAGAAAAGCAGCGATATCACCACCAAATAACTCCCGAATTGGCTCAGAAACTAGCTTTAACGCTAAAGGATTACCTGAATACTTCTCAACTAGCTTGGTCCATTCCTGTTGTGAGCCAAATAACCCTTTATCTTGGAGAATTTCTTGCCCTTCTGTTTCTCCTAAGCCAATTAACGATAATGTTCTAACTGGTGATGCTTCTCCTTCTAAAGAAGCAAATTCTTTGGGTTTTTCACGAGATGTCAGTAACAAGCAGCTTTGATGTGGTTCTTCTCCTACCCGCCTAAGTAGTTGACCATAATCTTCGTATTCTTGTCTATATTGTCCGGCGCGATCGCCTGATTGTAAAATTGTCTCTGTGTTATCAAATACCACAAGACAACGATGCTCTCGTAAATAATTAATTAGCAGCGTTACTTTCCCATCTACGCTTTCTGGTAAATTTGTTTCCTTCTCATCAGATAAAAATCCGATTAGGTTCCCTAACATCTCTGCAACAGGTGGCGCATTGCGGAGACTCCGCCAAATCAAATACTCAAAATTTTCCTGAACTTCCTTTGCCAGTTTCACAGATAAAGCAGTTTTGCCGATTCCCCCCATTCCCAATATTGCCACTAGCTGGCATTTATCCTGAATCAGCCACTGCGTTAGCCCAGACAATTCTGCTATGCGTCCTCGAAAAAAGCAGACACTAGGCGCTTCACCCCAATCTTGACGGTTTTGGGTAATGGATTGCTCAGTCTGTGAAGATGCTTGATACTCAGATTCTATAACTTGCTGTAACTTAGTGAGCTTACCGGGGCCGCTACCAGTAACATTAAATTTCTTATAAACTTCACTTAATCTTTTGCGTACTGCTTCGGCACTGATTGCCAATTTTTTCGCGATCGCATTTGGCGATTGTCCCTCAACAGCATATAAAAACACTTCGATCTCGCTGTTAGACAAGCACCGTTTTTCGGCTAAAGCCAAAAGAACGTTTTCGGAAATGACACTCATACTCACACAAAGACAGATTACAAACCAATGTTATCTCACTATGTGAGATAACATTACTGTTAATACAGCATCTTCTCAATATTTCAGGGTAAACATTTGCTGTGGGAATGCTTTCTTAGGCTTTGTCGTTTTTCTCTGACGGGATGGGCGATCGCGCCAATGAGTTTAGTGTATTGCAAGGGACTGGGGACTGGGGATGGTGGGGCCCCCTCTGGGGATAAGGGGTAATGGGGACTGGGGATTGGGTGAAAAGCCTTTTTGTGTCTAAGTTTTATCGTCTGTTGATGTCCTAACCACCAAGACTTGTGCTATACCTCACCTAAACAGTGCTGAGTAATGAGTAATGAGTAATGAGTGCTGAGTTAGGAGTTATTCTCTCCCTGCTCCCCTGCCCCCTGCTCCCCCTGCTCCCCCTGCCCCCTGCCTTATCCTTACGCCGACCTACTTAGTTTTTGCAACTGGCTGCACGCGCAAACCCTCTGTCTCATCAACCGTAGGAGTGGCAATGAGCGATTCATTTCCTGTCAGACCTGATGTAATTTCTATTTCAGTACCATAATCTCGCCCAACGGCAACTTTTTGATAATGCACTGTGTGGTCTTTGGTTACAGTTGCTACCTGCGTACCGCCAGCATTAACGACTAAGGCACTATCTGGCACAACAAAGGGAGGATTGGCGCGGTTAATGGCAAATCTGACATTGGCATACATCCCAGGTCGCAGCGTCGCGTCTGAATTGTGTACTTCTAATTGTGTCAGCAAAGTACGAGTAGTTGGATCTATAGCGTTGCTAGTACGCACTACTTTACCCGTAAACACTCGTTGGGGTAACTCTTTGACTGTAATTTGTGCTGTTTGTCCAGTTTGAAGTGACTGTGATAAACTTTGGGGAACACTCACATTTACCTTTAGATTGTCATAAGCAGCAATCGTATAAAGGCTGCTATTGCTAGTGTTAGTGTTGCTGGTACTGCTACTGGTGTTGCCATTACCTGCTGAAATTAAAACACCTGTATTGACATTACGTGCAGTAATCACTCCGGCAAAAGGAGCAGTGACTTTCTTATAAGACTGCAATACAGTATTACGCTGGAAGTTTGCTTGACTTGCGTAGGCGTTAGCTTGTGCTGCTTTGATGTTGGCAGAGTCAGAATTAACAGTGTTTTGTGCAGCCTCAACGCTCGCAAGGTTAGCTTGATATGTAGCATATTTTGTATCTGCATCTTGTTGAGGTACTGCACCTTCCTTGACAAGAACTTGCCAGCGCTGCCAGCTCTGACGTGCGATCAATAAATTAGCGCGGGCTTGCTTCAAATCAGAAATGCTTTTAGCTAAATTAGCACGAGTTTGAGATACATTGGCTTGTGCTTGCACTACCTCTGCCTTCGCTTGCAGAACTTGCTGATCGGTGTCTGGTGAATCAATTTCTGCCAACAACTGACCGGCTTGGACGCGATCGCCAATATCTGCATACCACCGCCGTAAATACCCAGTACTGCGAGCGTAGATGGTCGTTTGATTCTGGGCTACAACACTACCAGGTAATTCCAATTTGGTAGCACCAGTAGCGCGACGGGGAACGATCACGTTGACTGAAGGTACTGTGCTTGCTTCCTTGACTGCTGCTTGTAACTCTGACTTTTGGCTTAATCGGGGTAGAATGCCTATCGCCAGTAAGCTACCAAAAAAAACAGCACCAATTACAGCCCAACCAATTCCACTGATGCCGCGCCTGTGTTTTCTAGAAGTCTTTTGTTGTTCAGAATCAGGAGATGGACGATGCTGAGAATCCATAGGTAAACTGTCCTGTATTATCTTAATTTGCAGAAATTTAGCAGCTAGAGTCATTACCATTATTAGACTTCTTGCAGAAGTACCATTCAGGTAAGGGGTAAAGGGGAAAGCAGCTTAGAAAAAACCTTTTTCCTTTAACCTTTTCCCTTTCCCCTACGGTGTATACACAAGTTTTTGACCTGCACCTTAATTGCATTGGCTTGCACCTTTATTGCATCGACTTGCACCTTAATTGCATTGGCTTGCACCTTTGTTGCATCGACTTGCACCTTTGTTGCATTGACCTGCGCCTTTGTTGCATCGACCTGCACCTTTGTTGCATTGACCTGCAAAAATTAATCTTCCCTACGTTACGTAGTAACTTTAACGTGAGTTCGACAGACCTCTCCCTTCCAGCCTCCCTCTCCTAAAAGGCGTTCGCGAAGCGTCTCCGTAAGGAGAGGGAGGATGTAATGAGATTAGAGGGTTTTTGCTCCCCTCTCCTCGTAGGAGAGGGGCTGGGGGAGAGGTCAAAATAGCACTCGTCGAACTCACGTTAACTTTAAAAGATTTATGTGTACACCGTAGCTCATGTCTATGACTTGCCTTGAGATGATGACAACGAATATGCTGTCCGTGAATCGGAGAAATTTAAATCGTCATCATCCTCATCGATAGGACGAGGTGGTTGACGCCGCATAATGCTGTATACAACAGGTACAAAGATCAGTGTCGCGACTGTTGCAGCTGACAAACCGCCAATTACAGCGCGACCCAAGGGTGCATTCTGTTCGCCACCTTCACCAAGACCAAGAGACATTGGCACCATCCCGATCAGCATGGCTAAGGCAGTCATCAACACCGGACGCAACCTTGTATAACCTGCTGCTAGAGCTGCTTTATAAGCATTTTCTCCTTCTACACGTTGCTCATTTGCAAAAGTAATCATCAGAATACTGTTTGATGTCGCTACACCTATACTCATAATTGCACCCATTAACGAAGGGACGCTCAGGGTGGTACGGGTGACAAACAACATCCAAACGATCCCTGCTAAAGCACTTGGCAGCGCCATCATAATAATCAGGGGATCGAGCCAAGATTGAAAGTTCACTACCATTAAGCAGTAAACCAACACAATTGCAAACACAAGTCCTAAACCAAGTCCCAAAAACGAAGAGTTCATCGTTTGCACTTGCCCCCGGACATTAATCTGACTTCCCTTCGGCAATTTTTTCTGATAATCAGCGATGATTCGATTTACATCATTGGCAACTCCCCCCAGGTCGCGACCAGAGGCGTTAGCGTAGATATCGAAAACTGGCTGAATGTTGTAGTGATTTACAACTTGCATCACTGTGTCGCGTTTAACACTAGCCAAATTACCTAAAAGTTGGGGTGCAGTTTGACTGTTGCCAACTGGCGTATTTTTCAGGCTGTCAATAGAGTCAAGTTTATATTGAGGAACTTGTACAGCCAGGGTGTAACTCACGCCTTTTTTGGGATCGAGCCATTGATTGATTGCAGCTTGACCGCTTGAACTTAAGGAAGTGAGGACGCTATTGGCAACATCACGCTGGGTCATACCCAATTGTTGAGCTTCGGTGCGATCGACATCAAGACGTAATTTGGGAGCATCGACAACTTGCTGGAGATGTACATCTACAGCCCCAGGAATGCGCGTCATTCGCGCGGCGATTTGTTGGGCAATTTCAAAGTTGGCTTTTGAGTTTTTCAGAGGGCCAGATATTTGCACATCAACAGCAGCAGGCAAACCAAAATTGAGAATTTGAGTCACAATATCAGCCGGCTCAAAAAAGAAAGTGTAGCTGGGAAATGTCGCTTTCAATTTCTGGCGGAGTTCCTTGACGTAAGAAAAAGTTTCACCAGATTCTTTTAGGGAGACAAGAATATCAGCATCAGCCTGTCCAATTGTCGCGCCGTTGTAGCCATAAGTAAGGTTAATGCCACTGGTGGGTAAGCCGATGTTATCCAGAATCAGAGCGAGATTATCCTTCGGTACAGTTTGGCGGATAACGCCTTCAACTTGGCTAACAATTTTTTCTGTCTCTTCCAAACGAGTACCAGGTAAGGCTCGAACATGAAGGCTAAACTGACCGCCATCGACTTCCGGGAAAAAATCTTGACCGACGAACGGCAACAAAACTCCGGCACTGACGATAAAAGCACCAAACAACACAAAAACTATGCGGCGGTGATTTAATGCTGAGGCTAGGACGTTGTAGTACCAACTGCGAAGTTTCTCAAATTGCTGGTTAAATTTTTCGTGTAGTCGCCATATCCAATCTTTCTTCACAGATTTGGCAGTTGTCGTTGCTGCTTCTTCTGTTTGCTGGTTATCGCTATGACCATTATTGTTTTGGGCTGGCGAATGGATGTGGCGATCGCGATTATCGTGGATTTCGACTAGCGAATGGCTGTGGCGATCGCCGCGACCATTATTGTTTTGAACTGGCGAATCTATATAATGGCTGTCGTTACCATTATTGTTTTGAACTGGTGAATTTTGATGATGGTTGTCGCTATGACCATTATGCTCCTCGTTTTCTCTATGCCAGTCCGCTTCGGATGGTAAAAGATAGCTTGCCATTGTCGGTACTACAGTCCGAGATAGCACATAAGAAGCAAGCATCCCAAATACTACCGCCATTGCTAGGGGGACAAATAGGTACTTTGCTACTCCACTGAGAAACACGACCGGCACAAAGACAATACAAATACATAATGTTGCTACAAGTGCTGGAGTAGCGATTTGCTGTGCCCCATCTAAAATTGCTCGCTTGATGGGTTTACCTTGTCCGAGATTTCGGTGGATATTTTCAATTTCGACTGTGGCATCATCTACCAGAATCCCAACAGCTAAGGACAAACCACCTAAAGTCATGATGTTGAAAGTTTGTCCCAAACGACTCATCACAATAATTGAAACTAGCATCGACAAAGGAATCGATACGGCTACAATTATCGTGCTGCGCCAACTTCCCAGGAAAATCAAAATCATCAGCGCAGTGAGACAGGCTGCAATCAATCCTTCTTTAAGAACGCCTTCGATAGAAGCTTTCACAAATATAGATTGATCGAACAAAAATGATAAATTCAGTTCTGGGGGTAAGGTGGATTGGATACGAGGCAAAGTTTTTTTGACTCGCTCGATCACATCAATGGTTGAGGCATTGCCACTCTTCAGGATACTAAGTAAGCTCGATCGCCTGCCATTCTGACGCACAATGTTCGATTGCACACCAAAGCCATCTCTTACCTGCGCGACATCACGAATGGAAATGACAGTACCATTAACTTGCTTAATTGGCAAGTCATTAAGGGCTGCCACCACATCTGGACTATTGTTGATTTGTACGGCGAAGTCGCGATCGCCTATTTTCATATCCCCTGCTGGCAAAACCAGGTTTTGGGCACTGACAGCATTAGTCACATCTTGGGCAGAAACGCCATTAGCCAACATCGCTTGGGGATCGATGTCAACCATGATTTGCCGAGGTTTACCACCATAGGGCAGAGGTACACTCGCTCCTTGCACTGTGGCTAATTGGGTGCGGACGAAGTTGGTAGCATAGTCGAAGAGTGCTTCTTCTGGTAAGGTTTTGCTACTGACACTCATCTGGATAATCGGCACCGAAGAAGCGTTGTATTGAATGATGAATGGCGGTGTAATTCCAGGTGGCAAAGGACGGAGAATTGTTTGGCTGACAGAGGTAATTTGAGCGACTGCGGAGGCGATATTAGCGTTGGGTTGGAAAAAAACCTTGACGACGCTAACACCACTTAAAGATTGAGACTCAATATGTTCGATGTCACCAACAGTTGTTGTCATAGCGCGTTCGCTAATAGTGACGATTCGCTGTGCCATTTCCTCAGATGTCGTACCAGTGTAAGTCCAAACTACGCTGACAACCGGAATGTTAATTGCGGGAAAAATGTCAACTGGTGTACTAAATATCGTCACTACACCCAGGATCACAATCATCAAAGCGGCGATCGCGAACGTATACGGAAGACGTAAAGCAATTTTGACGATCCACATAGTTAGTTAGGATACTTCAAAAGTTTTTAGTGTTATGGCTGTTTTACTCATCACTCATCACTCAGCACTCTTGATTGAGGTTGGCGTTTGAGCTAATTGCAGTTGTTCTATTTGGAGTTGTTCAACTAGCCACTCAATCTCCGATTTGATGACTTCAACTGCCCGTTTTTGCACTTTCGCTTGATATAAATCATCAGTAACTTCCAGTGCTTTTTTCTCTGCAAGGCGTAACTGACATAACATCAATCGATGTTCGATTAACTGGATTCTTTCTTCGGGTAATAAATGGCTAAAGAAAAAAAATTTGATAAAGAATCGCGATCGCGCATTTACCCAGCTTTCATGAGGATATGACAACATCTCTTTATACCAAGTGTTTTTGCCGAGGGGTGTAATCTCATATACCTTTCCACACTGCCCACTTTCTTCTGCTTGTTCTGCACATAAAATCACTTCACCTTGTTCTTCCATGCGCTTCAGCAAAGGATAAATCGCGCCATAGTTGACACAAATACTGCAACTCATAAACATCTCTAGTTGCTGTTTGAGCCGATAACCGTTTAATGGTTCTCGCTGTAATAAACCTAATACCGCCAACTTCAGCATTTTGATATATCAATCTGATATGTCGATCAACAATATCAAATTGAGCTTTTTTAGCCAAGTACCCAAGGTTCAATTGTCAGCATTCTCTGTGATCCCGTAAAGACCAAGCCGCATAAGTTACCTGTGAGCTAGTTACGAGCGAGTGAGATACCCACCTCACAATAGGTATGTAAAAGGGACTGGGGGAGATGAGGAAGCAGGGGAAAAGGTTAAAGGTTAAAGGGAAAAGGAATAAATTTAATCTTTACCCCTTTTCCCCTTACCCTTTTCCCCTTTCCCAATGCCCAATCCCCAGCTGTTTAAATAATTTTCTCTACAGTTTACCTCGATCTCAGTAACTTAGTTACTTGACTTAAGAAACTAAGTTACTTTATAGTTAGTAGTAGAAACCGCGGTAACTTAGTAAGGTTAAGGGTGAATTAAAAAGAACTTAGTGAATAAGACATAAAGGCAAAGACTGGAACTGTAAATTCTGAAACAGGCAATTTGTATACAAGTTACTTGTAAGAATTTCGAGGGTTCAATGTGCGTAGTACGCTTTCTATGCAATTACGCGCATTGAACGCCTAATTTTTGATATCCAGATTGCCCTGAAAATTCATCAAAGAGCTTAATTTTTCATAATCTGCAAATATCAAGACCACCTTTATTGGTATTCCCACTCTACTCAGGAGTAGGACTTTTGTGTACCTCGACTTGGTGGGAGCAAAGCTGTGGAGAATTCGCTGTTTCTTTAGTGTGGTCGGGGGAGCGCAAACTGCTACCTAGATTCAACTTTCAAAACAGGAAAAAAACTATGAAACCCAGTCTCAAAGATAACGATAATCTGTTGTTCAGGTGGTTTTGTTTAGGACTGAAATATTTTCTGCTGGGACTGCTGGGGCTAGGAATAGCCTTTGTTGTGTCTCACAGTTTTGGGGCAAATGCGATAGTTGGGATGCTTTTATCTGCAAGTCTACGGTCATGGGTTGCCAAGATAGCGATTTTCCTAGTCTGTCTATTTGCGATCGCCATGATATTCGAGTCTTGGGGTTAAGGCTCATACTGACCATAAATAGCCTTTAGCTGAGTGAAGGTCAGCCAAAGGCTTCGTAACTTTTCACTTGGAGATCGTATCATGTCTAACAACAACAACGGCTCTGGAGTAGAAACATTTTCGCCACTTTTAGTCATCTTAGTGGCAGGGTCAATTTCTTTGGCGATCGTTAACAAAGCTAATCACCCAGCATATTTTGACATCGTTAAAATAGCTATAGCCTACAGTTTTGGCTCAATCAAGTCCCAAGGAAAAAGTAAACATTCCGGCGATCGCGAGGATGAGGTAGATCGAGACGAGTTGAAATAGCAGATGTAAAGGCAGTAAAAAATATCTGTTTTTTACAGATAGTCTGCCAAAGGTGAGTTGCAGATTATAATTTACTTCTAAAATAGAAGAATGCTGTCAACTCCCACTCAACTATTGCGACTGTCTCAAGGACAACTTAACTTACTAGAAGCTTGTCCGCGTAAATTTCAACATACCTATCTCGAAAAACTTAATTCTCCCTCAAATCCAGAACAAGAAGAACGGCTAACTTTGGGTAGTCGTTTTCACTTGCTAATGCAGCAGCGAGAAATGGGTTTGCCAATTGATAGTTTCCTGGAAGCAGATGCTCAACTGCAAAGCTGGATGCTAGGTTTTGCCGATGCAGCGCCAGAAATTTTAACGGCTGCATCTGATAATCAAACTTTCCGTGAAAGCGAACACTACCGGACTCTGCAAGTTCAGGATTATTTGCTCACAGTTATCTATGATTTATTGATTGCAGATAACCAACAAGCGCAAATTCTCGACTGGAAAACTTATCCTAAACCACCCAACAAACGCAAGTTAGAATCAAACTGGCAAACACGGCTTTATATGTATGTCTTGGCAGAAACTAGCGACTATTTGCCAGAAAAGATTTCTATGACTTATTGGTTTGTCCAATCTGAGGGCAAACCGCAAAATATTAAATTTAATTACAATACTGCTCAACACGCACAAACAAAAAAGAAACTTAATCAACTATTAAGTCAGTTAACTCATTGGTTGGAAAATTATCAAAATAACCAGCAGTTTCCCCAAGTAGTGGAGGGTAGCAAAAACTGCGATTATTGTCAGTTTGCCAAACGGTGTGATCGCATCCAATCTACTGAAGAAGCAGTGAAAGACTCTTTGCCAAATTTTGACAGTATTCAAGAAGTCTTACTTTGATTTGATCCGCATACTGGCTTATGTCATTTGTCTCGATCGTTTCTTTCCAGAAAGAATCTAAAGGTTCGCCTTCATCAGGATATTTCAGGTATGAAAAATTATTTTCGATAAAGGTAATCAAATCGTTGCTTTGGTTAATAACAAGTGCATTGACTAAGATATCAGCCAATTCTTGAAGAAACGTATCGTAATCAAAGACAAATGCTTTATGCTCCATTGACATTTTTTAAAATTCCTTGTCGCCAAAATTTAACATAGTGCTGTTAGCTGACAAAATAAATCTTCTTAAATAGTTGAGAACCCTAAAATTCCGCAATCATTTATGAAAATAAATCACAAATTCTAAATTTATGTCAAATTTTGATGAAACTGAAGCAATTTATGTACGCGAATTAGGAATTGATGACATTGCTCCTGTTTATCACTTGGGAGAAGGGTTATTTACCAGCGATTTATATCCTTATTTATACCGCACCTGGGATGAATGGGAAGTGATTGGACTTTATAACACCGATCCAGAATACTGTCTTGTAGCTGAAACAGATGGGGAACTTGCAGGATTCGTTTTGGGAACTATCATCACCAAAGCATCCTGGACTTATGGATATATTTTATGGTTGGGAGTTAGTCCGAAGTATCAGCGTCGGGGAGTTGCAGACAAGTTGGTTGATAAAGTCGTCGCTCGGATGATTGAAGATGGGGCAAGGTTTATGCTGGTAGACACTGACCCCACCAATACTTCAGCATTAAAGTTTTTTAACCGCAAAGGTTTTGGTAATATCCGCCAGCATATTTTCTTGTCGATGAATTTAAGCAAGCATGAATATTATGGCAGATTGATTGATTACGAACACCAAAAAGCTGAAAGAGCAGGTTATAGGCGCTCGCGTCCAGCAATTCGTGCCCGTAAGCCTGATAGTGTTGCTAATGAAGTCGTCCTCAATCCTCTAGTGAGTGAACCTCAAATAACTGAGGATCAATCTCCAACCTAACAAAAGTGAGGAGTAACACTTTCAAAGTGGGTAAAATTTTTGGAGGATCATTTCTCTTTTCTCCGTGTTCTCTGCGCCTCTGTGGTTCAGTAAATTACTTTTAAACCGCAGAAGCACAGAGAACGCAGAGAGAAAACCATGATGGCGATTGTTAATTTGAATTTAGAGCAAAGTGGCGTGACTTATGTGTATAGAATTTGGGCGAGAAATCTGCGGCAATCTTGACATTGCAGAATCGCGGGAGTGGTTAGTTACTAATGGTATTGGTGGTTACGCCTCTGGGACTGTGGCTGGTTTATTGACTCGCCGCTATCACGGACTATTGGTAGCAGCATTGAAACCACCTTTGGGTCGCACTTTAATGCTGACAAAACTAGATGAAACTGTATTGTATGGCGATCGCTCTTATTCTTTAGACACCAATCGTTGGGCAGATGGTATTGTCAGTCCGCACGGTTATCAACATATTGAACGTTTTTCTCTGGAAGGTACAATTCCTGTATGGCGTTTTGCTATTGCCGATGCCTTATTAGAAAAACGGGTGTGGATGCAACAAGGCGCTAATACAACTTATGTCCAGTATACTTTGCGTCGTGCCACTCAACCGCTAAAGTTGAGGCTCAAAGCAATAGTCAACTACCGCGATTATCACAGCGATACTCAAAGCAATGGTTGGCAGATGTCTGTTGAGGAGGTGGAACAGGGGATTTGTGTAACTGCTTATCCGGGTGCTGTACCACTATATCTACTGAGTGATTCACCTAAAGGCGATGCCTACGGCGGCAAGCTACGCAGCATTTCACGTGTTAGTACATCTGTTGTTCATAATTGGTATCATGGCTTTGACTTGGCAGTTGAACGCTATCGCGGATTGAGAGATCGAGAAGACCACCTCCACGCCGCCACTTTTGAAGTTACACTGAATCCTGGGGAAGCGATGGCATTTGTAGCCAGCACAGAAAAACAACCAAATCTCAATGGTGAAGCGGCACTAAAGTTACGTCGCGCTCAAGAACAGAAGTTAACAGGATTTTGGAAAACTAATCGACCCCTCAAAACTAAGGAATCACCTGACTGGATCGACCAGCTAGTATTAGCTGCTGACCAGTTTATTGTCGATCGCTCATTGCCAGAAGACCCCTACGGCAAAACCATCATCGCTGGTTATCACTGGTTTAGCGACTGGGGACGCGACACCATGATTAGTCTACCTGGTTTGACAATTTCCACTGGTCGTCCAGAGGTAGCACGCTCAATTCTTCGCACCTTTGCCAGATACGTAGACCAGGGAATGTTACCTAATCGTTTTCCCGATGCGGGTGAGCAACCAGAATATAATACAGTCGATGCCACACTCTGGTACTTTGAAGCAGTCCGCGTTTACTACAGCGCTACGGACGATGATACTTTGCTTGGTGAACTTTTTCCCATACTTGCAGACATCATTGATTGGCACTGTCGCGGTACACGCTACAACATCCATCTCGATGCCGCCGATGGCTTACTTTATGCAGGCGTTGCAGGCGTACAACTGACCTGGATGGATGCCAAAGTTGACGATTGGGTAGTTACGCCCCGAATTGGCAAACCGATTGAAGTTAATGCCCTCTGGTATAATGCTTTACGGACAATGGCAAAGTTTGCCCGTCAGCTTGGTAAACCACACCAAGAATATGAAGCAATGGCAGAGCGGGCAAAGTATAGATTTTCTCGCTTCTGGAATGAAGAGACAGGTTATTGCTATGACGTTTTAGACAGTCCTGATGGTGATGATGGGTTGTTACGTCCTAATCAAATATTTGCTGTTTCATTACCAGAAAGTCCGCTCACACCTTCCCAGCAAAGGGGTGTGGTGGAAGCTTGTGGGCGATCGCTGCTGACTTCTCATGGGTTGCGATCGCGTAGCGTGTCCGAAGGACTCTCGCTTTCCCCCGATCGTTCACAATATCAGGGTAAATACGGTGGCAATCAGTATCAACGTGATGGAGCTTACCACCAGGGGACAGTTTGGGGTTGGTTGTTGGGGCCATTCGTCTTAGCACACCTGCGCGTCTACAAAAATCCCGAACAGGCTCGTCAATTTTTAGAACCAATGGCTAATCACCTCACTGCACACGGTGTTGGCAGTCTCAGCGAAATTTTTGATGGTGATGCCCCGATGACTCCACGAGGATGTATTGCTCAAGCGTGGACAGTGGCAGAGATTTTGCGTGCTTGGTTGGCGACAACAAGTTGATAGGCCAAACCGTGGTATATCCGCAAAGTAGATTTTGTCAAGAATTTTTAAGAAATTCACATCCTTCAGAAAAGCAAAGACGTAATGCTGAAGTAATCCTCAAAAGTTTATAGACACGCTCTAGTGTTATACCAAATTAATATGAAGCTGCATAGAATAGAGCTTCCAAGATAAAGTTATAAGAAGAGACAGAAATTACCTGCTCAAATGTGAGTTGGTCGAAGATTTCTTGGATGCGCTCGCGTAAAGCTTGTAAAGAAGAGAA
>NZ_JAVRBQ020000162.1:0-29739 GCF_034531215.2 Nostoc sp. ChiSLP03a | reverse complement strand
TTCTCTTCTTTACAAGCTTTACGCGAGCGCATCCAAGAAATCTTCGACCAACTCACATTTGAGCAGGTAATTTCTGTCTCTTCTTATAACTTTATCTTGGAAGCTCTATTCTATGCAGCTTCATATTAATTTGGTATCAGATAAATAACTACAAAAGAAAATTGCCACATTGAACTCAGTCAAGCTACTGAGGCATCGCAATGCTAGAAACACTAATTCCTCTGGTTATAAATAAGTCTGTTGAAGTTGTTGTTGGAATACTGCTGGAAAAGTTTTGTAAATGGCTACTGAGTGATGCAAATATCAAAAGTGCTAACAACTTTCTGAAAATGCAGATTTTTGTACTTTATCTTGATTGGGTTTTACGAAAAACATCACTAAAATCTCTGTCAGAGGAATCAGAAGAAAAGGATTAAGAAACAGGTGGGTAGTAGAGATAATAAAGCGATCGCACCCACAAACCACAGGCGATCGCTCCCTAACCTCTCCCTCTACTGCCATCGTGCTACCATTACCAATAAATTCTTTTGGGAGGTCAATCAATGGCTACCATTCATGCGCTCAATATACCTGATGAGTTATACGAACAACTACAACACTTAGCTAAAGCTGAAAATAACTCAATTGATGCTCAAGTTATTACAATCTTGCAGAACGCTTTGCAGGCAAAAACACAGCCAACGGAAGAGGAAAGGCGAAAAAATGTCCCAAAACTCCTAGAGGAAATTAGTCGTCAGCGCCGCCGATTGAATCCAGCAGACTTTGGATTACCTAATAGTACTGAACTAATTCGAGAAGACCGCGATAGATGAGCAATCCTCTTAGATGCGTGGTAGATACCAGCGTGTGCATCAAGTATTTTATTGCTGACCCACTAAGTGCCAAAGTTAATCAACTCTTCGGTCATCTCGCCAATCCACAGACAGAAATTTTTGTTCCAGACCTTTTTTACATTGAGTGTGCTAACACGTTCTGGAAGTATGTTCGTGCAAAGATGTACACTGCTGCTGAGGTTCAGACAGATTTAGCTACTCTGAAAGCTTTTCCGTTGCGTGTTGTTTCAACGGCTGATTTGATGGCGGATGCAGTTACTATAAGCTTGAGTTATGGAACTTCTACCTACGATGCTTCTTATGTTGCACTTTCACAGCAGGTAGGTGCTAATTTGCTGACTCTTGACGGTAAGCTGGTGAAAGCAATAGCCGCTTCGTCTTACAATGTTTCCTGGTTTAATGACTTTGAGGTTCCGCCATTGGAGTCAATGTAGAAGCGATCGCCTTTCCTCACCCCAAAGCATTAGATAAGACTAAACATCTTGATACAAACTCAGAATTGGGAGAATAGAATTTTTCTCACCGATTTACTTAGTTGCAATAAAATTAGTTTGTAGAGTAGGCAATAATCCTGCTGTTTTTTTTATATTCAATTGTCAAAAATGCCTTTTACTTATAACCGCACGGTTCGTTTTCAAGATACTGATGCTGCTGGGGTAGTTTATTTTGCTAATGTTTTGGGTATTTGCCATGAAGCTTATGAAGAATCTTTAGAAGCATCAAATATTAATCTCAAAGATTTTTTTACTAATCCTTCTGTAGCTTTCCCCATTGTTCATGCTAGTGTAGATTTTTTGCGCCCTATGTTTAGCGGGGATAAGTTACTGATTAGTTTAATTCCCCAAAAAATAGGTGTTGATAAGTTTGAAATTACTTATGAAATTACTGTGGCTGAGGTGGTAGTTGCTAAGGCTATTACTCGCCATGTTTGTATTGATGTGAGTAGTAGAAGTAAGCAGGAATTACCTGATGAGATAGTTCAGTGGTTGGAGACGAACCGCAGAGACGCAGAGGACGCAGAGAGAAGAAGGGCGAGAGAGATTATGTGATGGAATTTTGGAGGAATTCTGTGGCTATTTGTTGTAACTGTTGGCGGTTAATTTTACCTTGGGAGTTGCGGGGTAAGTTTTGCTGGGGAATCCAATATTTAGGGATTTTAAATTTGCTGAGTTTGTCTTTGAGTAGGGTTTGGATTTTTAAGGCAGAGGTATCTGATTTTTTGGGAATATAAATCGCTGTTAAAGCTTGTCCCCAGTGTTTATCTGGGATACCGATGACACAAATATCGGCAACCATTTGAGTTGATTGTATAGCTGATTCAATCTCTACTGGGTAAATATTTTCGCCACCTGTAATAATTTTGTTGCTATTACGTCCGACTATATTTAAATGTCCTTGTTCGTCTAAAAAGCCTAAATCATCTACTTGGAAATCAGTTTGATTTTCTCTGGTTATCGGATAGTAACCAAGGGCTAAAGATTGAGCATAAATGGTGATATTTCCTATTTGATTGGAATCTAAAATTTCGCCTTGCTGATTGCGAATAGTTACTTTTGCATGGGGAAGAATTTGACCGCTGCTAATTTTACCGTCGAGAAAATCATCTGGTTTGAGGGTAGCAATTTGAGAGGCGGTTTCTGTCATACCATAAGTAGGTGCTAACCGGATGCGATGAAATCTGGCTTTTTCTAGTAATTCGTTCCATGCTGGCGCACCTCCCAAAAGTACTGTATTAAATTGGGATAGCCATTCAGTTAATTCTGGATTTTCTAGAAGGCGTTGTAACTGTGTTGGTACTAAAGATATAAAAAAATCTGATTGTTTAATATTGAATATCTGACCTGTTTCTACTGCTTTGAAGGGTAGAATAGCTAGTTTACCTCCAGTAGTGAAAGAGCGCATAAATTGCATTAAACCGCTCACGTGATACAGGGGTAATATGCAAAAAGAATTGACTTGCTTTAGTTGAAAGTATTCTGTAAATCCTTGTACTGATGCTGTGAGAGTTTCCCAAGTATGGATGGCAAATTTAATCTGCCCCGATGAACCACCTGTGGGAATCATAATCAGTGGGCATGGGGCATTGGGCATTGGGCATTGGTAATTATTTCCATTCCCTATTCCCCATTCCCTATTCCCCATTCCCAAAATAATATTTGGCTGTACTAAATCAAAGACTTGTTGCCATTCTTGTGTTCCCCAATCGGGGTTACAAAGGAAAACTGGACAATTAGCTGCACAAGCAGCAATAAAAATTGCTAAAAATCGTAATGGTTCGCGTTCAGCTAAGATTATTTTTGGTGGTGTTCCACATTCTGATAGTTGTGTTAGTTCTAAATATAATTCTTGAGCTATTTGATTAAATTGATGGCGATCATAACCGATTAGCCAATCATTTTGAGCTAGCTTATTAAGACACTCTAAAGGTCGTTCCATAAAGTTTGAAAGCAGGTATCTTTTTGTTCAAAAAAATGGTCGATGCCAAAACCAATCGCTCTATTGTTTTGGGATAATTCCGCTGCTAGTTTGAGTGCTGTAAGTCTAGCGATCGCAGTTTCAAATACTGACGAAAATACAGTATCAATTTGATGCTGGTGGCAAAACTTTCTCAGACGAGATGGCGATCCAACTATCCCAGGCTTGATAACAAAAATCCCTCGCCAACCTTGTTGATAACAGGCGGCGAGTTGTCCAAGTGTGGCAACAGATTCATCTAAAGCGATCGCAGTTTCATAACTCATACTCAATTCCAACATCTGCTGAAATTGCTCTACGGGTAGCGGTTGTTCGATAAATTCAATTTCTAGGGGTAGTTCTGGATTTGCCTTGAGATTATCGCAAGTCCGCAGCCATAAGTTAGCTTCTTCATAACTGAGTCCACCGTTGGCATCTAATCGTAGTTTGGTAAAGGCTGGTAAGGTGTGTATCAGTGACTCAAAAATTTTTAATTCATCAGCGATCGCATCCACACCAATTTTCCATTTAAATGTGCGATATCCCTGCTGCCATAAAGTCTCCCATTGATTTAAAGCCGCTTCCCCAGATGGTAATAAGCCGCTATAGCGCAAGGAGTGAAGCATCGAGGATAAATTTAAATTCTTCTCCTCTGCTCCCTTGCTCCCCTGCTCCCACGCTGACTCAAAGCCAAATTGACAAGCAGGTAACTCATCTGGGATGGAGAAAATTATCTCGTCTGTGATTTCTTCTGGGAGTTGGCGACAAAAGTCTAAGGCTTGTTCTAGGGTTTCGCAACCAAACCAACTAATAGGGGCGATTTCTCCCCAGCCGATTTTACCTGATTCATCGGTGAGACGGAGGATAATACCTTCACGAATATCCCACTTACCATGATTAGTAGTCAGCGATCGCAAAAATCTTCGCTGATATGGACGAAATTCAAATCTGTAGTCATTTGTCATTTGTCATTGGTCATTTGTCATTTGTCATTTGTCATTAGACCTCTTGCAAAAAGCACTTTTGCAAGAGGTGGGAAAAGGTTAAAGGGGAAAGGGAAAATACCCAACCTTTCCCCCTTTCCCGTTCCCCTTTTCCCGACAAATGCCAAGAAGTCTATTTTTTCTCTGTTTCAATGTCCCATTCCCAATGCCCAATGCCCTAGAGAATAAATCCCAATCCAAACAGCAAGCAAGCCCAGAAATGCACGGCTACGGCAATGAATTTACAGTTACTAACTTTGTCGGGGTAGTTGTGATTTTCTTGAACGTGGCGACATAATTTGACAGCAAAGGGCAAACTTACCCAACTCAGTAATGTCCAAACTGGAGAAATCCCCAATAGTACAAATAGCAAGGTGAGGGGATAAATGCTACCAGTAAACCAAACTAGGAGTTGCGCCCCTTTTGCTGTTCCAAGACGGACAATAGGCGATCGCTTGCCTGCGGCTATGTCATCCTTAACTTGGTGAAAGTGTGAGCATAACAAAATTAAGGTTGTGGCAATCCCAACAATTACTGAAGCTGCTAAACTTGTCATTGACCAAGTTTGGGTTTGGCTGTAATATGCTGCCTCCACTGCTAAGGGGCCAAAGGCAAAAAAGCAAATAATCTCGCCTAAACCCTGATATCCTAAGCGAAAGGGAGGCCCTTGGTAGGTGTAGCCTAAACCGCAGCACAGCAAAATTATACTGATAACAGTTAGGTCATGTTGCCAAAAGGCGATCGCTAGTATGCCCAGCAACCCCAAACCTAAACACAAATTTCCTATCCAAAATATCAATGGCTTATTGCCTGTTAAGTTCACCAGAGAATGGTGCTTATTTTCATCGATACCTGTTTCAGAATCAAACACATCATTACTGATATTTTCCCAGGCAAGAATTAAGATTGCCGCAGCTACAAAAGTAGAAAATACTACACCATTGAAAATTTTAGTTTCGGCAAATGCTACTGCTGTTCCCACCCAAATGGGCATAATAGCAACGCTATACATTGGCGGTTTAATCGCTGCCATCCATAACTTAGTGTTGGGATATAAAATTTGGTTGGTAGTCATTAGTTGTGATTAATTAAATTACTGGAATATTACTCACACTTGAGATTTTAGGATTTCAAGAGACGCTAGATATGGGTGATATACAAACAACTGTCACTTTTACTATGGCTTGTTAACTTTGTGTTGTTAACACTCAACTTCACGTTGCAGTCTCAGGCTGAAACTGTCTTATCATAGTCTGAGAACACCACAAATAAGCCAAACCCTACGCTGGTGAAATAGCAACTTAATATGTTACCTGTAAAAATACGACCACGATTAATTACACTTTAGGAAGTTAACTTAAAAAAAATTTACTATCGTTAAATCCATGACAGTTTTACCATGTCGTAGCAACTTCTTTGTAAAGCACAAAGATTTATATCAATTTCTGGTAGCAGTGCAAGAAAAGTGCGTCAAAAATGATTGCAAACAAATTGTCAGTATCTCCCAAGAAATCGATTTAGTTGACCCTTTACTTGTATTGGATAAACTTACACAAGCAAATGAAATAAATTTTTACTTTGAGGACAGAGGTAAAGGAGAAGCGATCGCAGCAATTGATGCTATAGCAAAATTACAGATTGATGGCTCAGACCGTTTTAGTCAAACAGAATATTTTATCAAATCTTGTCTAAAAAATATAATTAATTTTGGTAACGCAAACCAACCTTTTTCTGGGCCTCACTTTTTTTGTTATTTCAGCTTTTTTGATAAAAACGCCCAAGTAGATTATCCATTTCCATCTGCTACCATTTTTCTTCCATGTTGGCAAGTAGCCGTAAAAAATCAGCGTTGCATATTAGTAACAAATATAATTATCAATGCAAATGTAAATATTGAAAGATTATTGGAGAAGATTCAAAATAAAATTGAATTTATCCAATCTTTAGAAAATTACTCTGCTAATATTGATTATTTTCCGAAAAACTTATATAAAAAATCTGTCACCAACTCTGCTCAATTTAAACGTTCAGTAGTATCTGTTTTGGAAAAAATTCGGTCTACCCATTTAAGTAAGATTGTCCTAGCAGATATATTAGATGTAAAATCAAGCAATCACTTTAGCTTAGTTAAATCATTAACTAATCTTAGACAAAATCATCCTAATTGTTATATTTTTTCTACAAGTAATGGCAAAGGACAAAATTTTATTGGTGCAAGTCCAGAAAGATTAATTAGTATTAATAATCAACAGTTAATTACTGATGCTTTAGCTGGTTCTGCACCACGAGGTAAAACCCCTGCTGAAGATGCAGCTAATGCCAATAGCTTACTAAATAGTGAAAAAGAAAAGCACGAACATTCACTAGTGCTTGATTTTATAACTCAACGTCTATTTCAGTTAGGTTTATCACCGCAAATATTAGCACCCCGATTGCGACAATTATCGAATATCCAGCATTTATGGACACCAATCAGTGCTATGGTTCCCACTGACATACACCCATTAAAGATTGTCGGACAATTGCATCCTACACCAGCCGTTGCAGGTGCAGCGCGAGATGTTGCTTGTGCGGAAATTCGTTGTTATGAAAGCTTCGAGAGAGGTTTGTATGCTGCACCTCTGGGTTGGATAGATTCTCAGGGTAACTGCGAGTTTATTGTGGGAATTCGTTCAGCATTGATTGATGGCGATCGCGCGAGATTGTATGCTGGTGCTGGTATCGTGGCTGGCTCCGATCCTGACAAAGAGTTTGCAGAGGTGCAGCTGAAACTTCAGGCGTTATTGAAAGCGTTAGTTTAAAGTTAATTACTAATCTTGTATGCCAACGTTCGCGTAGCGTCCCGCAGGGAAGCATTACAAGATTGCAGACCACAGAGACAGAAATTGATGCAGTTATACATCACTACTGTTTATACTAAACATACTTACCAAACTTGATATAAATCTTTCTAAGGAGGGACGGACTTACTCAAACCTCACGAGAATATAGAAAAAGTGAGGAGAGCTTGTCATAACCAATAAAACCTGTAGTCTGGAGTTAATAATAATGGCTGATGTGACAAATATAGCGACTAAGCTTGCTGATCTAAAGCTTTTTCAGAATGTTCTGTTGGAAAGTGAGCAAAAATTAATAGAACAGACGGACGACAATACGATTTGCGAGCGGCTCGAAAAAATGATAAGCAGCGATCGCGAAAATTTCGGCATCATCGAAGCAGTTATTTCTAAATACGGTAACGCAGCAGAACCTCGCGACATTACTCAACAACATGCTCAGAAGGTAAGCCAAATGATGAGCGGCTCCGAGCTAACTCTGTATGATAAGTACTTACAGCTTGAGTTGTTAAAGCATCAACAGACAATGACTGGGCTGGTTCTACACAAGGTTGCCCAGTCCTTGAATGATGATCTTCAAGATTTGATGGAACCGCTCAACCGAGTTAATTTTGAAAATCGTGCTCACCAAGAGATTCTTAAAGGCGTTCTTTACTTCGTCGGAACGCGAGAGATAGCTGGTAAGGAACCTGACATGGGTCTGTGGGCTAGCATTGAACAGGGAATTGCAGCCCTTAAGGGTGTTGTAAGCAGCGCTGTAAACTAGTGTAAATCAGTGGCGGAGGGCGCGTCATTCATGGAAGTTAAAAAACGTACTACTACTTCACGTAAAGCCGCGCCAAAAACTGCTTAATTTGTGATTTTTCTACTTTTTTGCTTTGGTTGTTCTCAACTCAGCTTCTGTGAGTTATTTTGTGCTTCTTAGTCTAAAGTCCAGTTTTAAAACCTCGTTTCCAGCCTCTGACTGAAAATGCTTCTCATTGGGCTGCTTGTCGCAAGTCAAGAGGCAGCGCCCACCATCAGGCATTCCCAGTCTGCGACTGGGAACGAAACAATGATGATCGCGCCAGATTGTATGCTGGTGATGGTATTGTGGCTGGCTCCGATCCTGACAAAGAGTTTGCAGAGGTGCAGCTTAAACTTCAAGCTTTACTGAAAGCGTTAGTTTGACATTCAAAAAAGGACGTTTTTAAACAGACTATTTGAGTTGATTTTAATTATCCAAAGAATTGTAGGCTTCATTCAGTTTGGTGGCTGACTCTTCTAATAAGCGTTGTTCATGAGGATTTCTTGGTAACACCAGTTGGCGCTCAATACCTTGGGAGCTAATGATACATGGAAGTCCAAGAACAACTTCACTACCAACTCCATAGTTAGAATCTGCTCTGGCGGATACTGGAAATATCTGCTTTTCATCTCGTAGGATGGTCTCAACTAACTGACAAACTACTATTGATATGCCATAGCTAGTATTTCCTTTACGTTCAGAAATGTTATAACCTCGCTTACGGGTTAACTCTGCGTACTCTTGCTGAATTTCTTCCAGCGTTGCTCCTTGTGGTATGGGAAATTCAGCTAACGGAATTCCCCCAATAAATGCACTAGACCAAACGACAAACTCACTGTCTCCATGCTCTCCAATCACATAAACACGAACATCTTGTTTACTAACATTCAGTCGCTTACCAAGTTGATATCTCAGTCTAGCAGTATCAAGAACGGTTCCTGAACCGAAAATTAGGTTTTCTGCTCTAGTGGAACTGGCGATCGCAATCCGCGTTAGTACATCCACTGGATTGCTAACAATAAGTACGATCGAATTCGGTGCAACTCGATCCAATTCTTTTATTGTTGAACGCACGATCTCTGCATTATCGCTCAATATATCTAATCGGCTTTGTCCTTCTTTTTGCTGCACCCCAACAGTCACAACAATAATATCAGAACCCGCTAAATCTTCATACTGATTTGATGGTATAATCTCCATGTCTTTAAGTAGGGGAATGGTGTCTTCAATATCCCATGCTTGCCCCTCAGCTTTTGATAAAGTTCGATCAAAAAGGACAACTGTTATACATTTACCAAGTAGCACTAAATCATTTGCTATATTTGCACCCACATTACCCGCACCAATAATACCGACCTTGGATATTTTGTTACTCATGCCAAATCTATTTTTTTGTAACTGACCCGATAGGTTAATGTTAACTCCGAACTAACCCTTTCGAGTCAAGATTTTTGAAGCGATCGCTTTGTCTCAAAGAACAGATTATCTTTACCTAGATACCCTAGATCCCCGAATTTTCAAATAAGTCGGGAATCTAACTTTTCACGACTTATTTAGAATTGCTATATGTGAGAATCTTTTACACTAAATCCTGATGAGTAAAAGCTTTAGCATTCGCCCCGGTGTAAGTAGCTACAATATGACCATCGCCAGTCATTTGATATTTGTATGTGACTAATCCTTCTAAACCAACGGGGCCGCGGGGAGGCATTTGTTGCGTACTAATTCCGACTTCTGCGCCAAAACCATAACGGAAACCATCAGCAAATCGGGTAGAACAATTGTGGAATATATTGGCTGAATTTACTAGTCCAAAGAAAGTTTCCACAGATGTTGAATCTTCAGTAATAATGGCATCGGTATGACGAGAACCATATTCGTTAATATGAGCGATCGCATCTTCTATAGAATCTACAATCTTTATCGATAAAATAAAATCGCTGTATTCTGTTTCCCAATCTATCTCTGTTGCAGGTACGATGTTAGGTAAAATTTTCAAGGTGCGTCGATCGCCTCTTAATTCTACATGGCGTTCTTGCAAAGCCTCAGCAACTTTCGGTAAAAATTCTCCCGCAATTGATTGGTGAACTAGCAAAGTTTCAATTGCATTACAAACAGCCGCATATTGCGCTTTCGCATCAACGGTAATCGGAACTGCTTTAGAAATATCGGCGGCTTTATCTATATAAAGATGACAAATTCCGTCGGCGTGACCTAGTACCGGAATGCGCGTATTTTCCTGGACAAATCTGACAAAGGAATTAGAACCTCTAGGAATAATTAAATCTACATATTTATCTAATTTCAAAAGTTCTAGAGTTTCTTCTCTAGTTGTGAGCAACTGCACTGCATCAGGGTTAACAGCAGTTTGCGATAATCCTTGTTTAATTGCCTTAACTATTGCTTCACAAGAACGTACTGCTTCCTTTCCACATTTAAGAATTACACCATTTCCCGATTTGATTGCTAACGAAACAATTTGAATCGCTGCTTCTGGACGTGCTTCAAAAATAATCCCCAAAACACCTAAAGGACAAGTAATCCGCTTCAGAATTAAGCCAGTGTCAAGTTCGCGGTGAATCTGCACTTTACCAATTGGATCGGCTAGCTTACCAACATCTCGGACTCCAACGATCGCATCTCTTAATTTATGTTCATCCAACTCCAAGCGTTTATAAAGTGGTTGGGAAATTCCTTCAGCAGTAGCAGCTTTACAATCAGCAACATTTGCTTGTAAAATTTCATCTCTAGCTGATTCTAAAGCTTGGGCGATCGCCACAAGTGCCTGATTTTTTGCCTCAGTGGAGAGAATCGCTAGCTTACTTGCAGCTTGGCGAGTTTGTCCGGCGATCGCAATTAGGGGAGAAGCAATATCAAAAATAGTCATAGTACAAATCTTTACTTTTTCCTCATCTTATCAATCTCAGGTTATGTTCCAATAGTTTTCGGATAAACCCAATAATCTCTCTTTTGGTCTGGGGAAAGGTTAAAGGGCAAAGGGGGAAAGATAAATTCAAACCTTTTTCCTTTCCCCTTTCCCCATTAACCGAAAAGTATTGGTTATGTTCATCATTCGTCTTCCTCCAATCGGGTGAACCATTTGGGTAATCAATAATTACTCTGATTGGGTGAAGCAAGGCTGGGTTGAAAACATTTATTCTCTAAATATCAAACACGGGCAAAAGAGGTAGTAAGTTTACCGCCGCCAAAATATTATAAGTATTATTACAGCTTTTATTGGAAAGTCTTAAACATGATTTATGCGTTCCCCAGGCTAGAGAGACATAGTAATATATGTTTCTCTAGTCTTTTACTTAAGTAGATATTTTATACTGTTATTAATTAAATTTTTACGAAATTGCAGTGACATCGCTGGATCTATTGAGTATTGATAGATCAAATACCACTCCTTTAGTAGGGAGATCCTATGTCATTGCAATCTGCGTTAAATGCCTTAAACCAAAAACGTTATCAAGAAGCGGCTGAATTACTCGAACAATTCTGCCGCGATTGCGCTGAACACAATTCCTCAGATTATCTTTCAGCACAGATGTGGCTGATGAAAGCTTATCAAGCCACAGGCGAAACCGAAAAAGCCAAGGCCTTGTGTCAAAAGTTAATCATGAGTGAAAATCCCCAGGTTCGCAGTTGGGCAGAACAAGCCAGTCAATCCTTCCGCCAAACGTCACCTAAAGCTAGCCAAAAAGCTGGTCGCGCCGTTACCACTGGGATGAAATTAGCGATGGGGGGAGTGGGTGGTAGTTTGGCGTTAGCTTCTGGTGTCACCATGACTTTGCTGTTTGGCATGGTGTTGGCTTTAGGTTTGAGCTTAGTATTTATTTTGGGTAGCGATAATCCACTCCAAGGATTAGCGATCGCTATTGGTATTACTCTAGTTTTTAATATTGCCGCCTTTTTCATATCTCCATTCATCATGGACTTAACCCAAGGCTGGCTTTACCAAACTCGCTGGGTAGAGTTGGCAGAAGTTGAAACCTTCAGTCCAGAGACAGCTAAAGTTATTCGCCAAATCTGTCAGCAAAAAAAGCTAAAAACGCCGCGTTTGGGAATTATTAACGACCAAAACCCCACAGCTTTTACTTATGGTTCATTGCCGAACAGCGCCCGTCTAGTCGTCAGTCAAGGACTTTTCACATACCTCGATGACGATGAAATTGCTACCGTTTACGCTCACGAACTGGGGCACATCGTCCACTGGGACTTTGCAGTGATGACAGTAGCTTCTACCTTAGTGCAAATTTGTTACTTGATTTACAGCACAGCCAGAAGATTTGGGCGCGGTGGTGGTGATAGCAAAATTAAAGATGCAATGCAAACTGCTGCCCTAGTTGCTTATGTGTTTTATGTCATCGGTACTTATCTAGTGCTGTACCTCTCCCGCACACGAGAATATTTTGCTGACCACTTTGCAGCCGAAAGTACGGGTAATCCCAATGGATTGTCCCGTGCTTTAGTGAAGATTGCCTACGGAATTTTAGAAGAAGGTTCGCGCACACAAGAACCCAGCCGTTTAATTGAAGGAACTCGCGCTTTGGGCATCTATGACCATAAAGCCGCCGCTTCCACAGGAACCGCCTACCGCATTGCATCTGATACTCAAAAAATTGGTCGCGTCTTTCTGTGGGATATGTTTAACCCTTGGGGCTGGTGGATGGAGTTAAATTCCACTCATCCCTTGACAGGCAAACGAGTTCGTGTATTGAGTAACTATGCCGAACAATTGGGTTTACCAACTGAGTTTGATATGGGGCGAGTTATTGGAGAAGGTAAAAGTCTTAATAAAAGTAGACTTTACGGCAACTTCTTTTTAGATGTTGTACTCTACGGTGCTGAAACAATTGGTTTCTTCGCTGGCTTGGTAACAGGCGTGATTTTGTTGTCAAGTTCGCAAAACACAGGTTTAGTATTGGGTGCGCCAGTAATTGGGTTAGGCATCGGAATTATCATCAAAGCCTTGGTGATGTTCCCCGATTACAAGCAAGCACCGGAAACCGATATTCTTACCCTGATGTCAGACCCTTATGCCAGTCCGTTACGCGGACAACCTGCAAAACTAGAAGGTCAACTTATTGGTCGTGGCGACGCTGGTTATAAATTTGGTTCCGATTTAAAAATTCAAGATCGTAGCGGAATGCTTTATCTGCATTATGCCTCACGCTTTGGCCCTATCGGCAATTTCCTGTTTGGGATGAAGCGAGTCCAAAGCTTGATAGGCGAACAAGTTGGGGCTGTGGGTTGGTTCCGTCGAGGTGTTGCGCCTTGGATGGATTTAATTCAACTCCAGAGCAAAAATGGCACTATCGTCAACAGTTACCATCGCTTCTGGTCATTCATCCTTGGCGGTGGATCGATTATCCTGGGAGTGGTCTTGATTATGTTTTTGAGCCGCAGCTAGCTGAGTTTCTAGGCTGCTGTCAAAGCATTTCTCAGTCCATCCAAGCTTTAATTTGTCAGGAGGTGGTTAGTAACTGCCTCCTTTTTTTTATGCTACTTATAAATTCAATTCACGAAAACCCTGATATATATAGATTTACCATAGGGGCATGGCATTGCCCATAGGTGTCAACTTATTGGCGCGTATTGAGAGGGCCAAAGTTACCCCCAACAGATACCCAAATACCGTAGCGTGGTGCTGACATTCTTGCCTCCAAATTAAATGGCGACTGGGAAGATACACCTTGTTTTTTATCCTCACCTATGCAAATCTCATAGTATACTACTATAAACTTACCGATTTACAGTATATTAATTATAGGTGCAAAAATAGATGGCAGGAGCCACAAACTCTATCGAGATGATTGCAAATATTAAGCCATTACTGTTTCATCCCGACGTGTTAACAATCAATTACGCAACTTCCTAAAGAGTATTAAAAAAGGTTCTTCAGTACCTGTTATGCCAATTATTAGTTAAATATCAAAAATAATCTTGAAAACAAAGGTAAAAAAGCAAAAGCAGTGCCAAAATCCTAACCTGAAACACATCGACTTCATCAATTTAAAAGAAAAGCCAGGGGAGTATTACAGCGTTAAAGATATCATTAAGCATTTCAAAAATATCTTAAGAAGTTAGACAATTACGCTATTGTTAGAGCCTTAGACGATCTAGATTTAGCTGTGACATCTGCATCCTTCATTGTGCAAGCAAAGGTATCTCAAAACCCCATTGTGTTAGACGAGATTGGCATTGCTAACAAAAATTATGCAGTGGGTTTGGCAACTGTACAATCAAAAGCAAATGATTCCAACATCCAAAAATTAAATCAATTGGTTGTCGATCCCAAATTGAAAGACTATATCAATAACTATCACAAAAGGGCGATCGCCCCTGCATTCTAAACATGATACGGAGGGATAATGAGCAGAACAAAGCAATTAAAATTAGGTGCATTCATGCGCCCGGTAAGCATACACACAGGTGCTTGGCGTTATCCTGGGGCTATACCTGATGGTAATTTCAACTTCCCAGCACTAAAAAAATTCATCCAGAAACTAGAGCAAGGCAAGTTTGACGCATTTTTCATGGCTGACCACTTAGCAGTGCTGAATATGCCAATCAACGCCCTGAAACGCAGCCATACTGTCACTTCTTTTGAACCTTTTACCCTGCTTTCTGCCCTCGCTAGTGTCACCGAACACATCGGTTTAGTAGCCACTGCTTCCACAACTTATGACGCGCCTTACCACATCGCTCGTCGCTTCGCCTCTCTCGACCATATCAGTGGCGGTCGTGCTGGCTGGAACATCGTCACCACAGCCAATCCAGACGCAGCGCTCAACTTTGGATTAGAAGAAGAGATAGAGCATGACGAACGCTATCGGCGGGCTAGAGAATTTTATGATGTTGTCACGGGTCTTTGGGATTCCTTTGCTGACGATGCGTTTATTCGAGATGTGGAAGCCGGGATTTATTTTGACCCCGACAAGCTTCACGTTCTGAATCATCAGGGAAAATATCTCTCGGTGCGGGGGCCATTAAACATTGCTAGACCTGTCCAAGGCTGGCCGGTAATCGTTCAGGCTGGCGCATCCGAAGCCGGACGGCAATTAGCCGCCGAAACCGCCGAGGCTGTGTTTGCACCTGCTGGTAATTTGGAAGCTGGCAAAGCTTTATTTGCAGACATTAAGGGACGGGCGCAGGCAATTGGACGCGACCCAGACAGTATAAAAATTCTTCCGGGTGCTTTAGTCATCGTTGGGGAAACCGTTGCCGAGGCACAGGCAAAGCGTGTTTATTTGGATAGCCTAGTACATTATGACAGTGGGATTGCTAGCCTAAATGGTGCGCTTGGCTACGACGTTTCGAGTTTCGATCCAGACGGCCCCTTGCCAGAAATCCCACCGACTAATGCTGGCCACTCTTCACGAGAAAGAGTAATAGCCTTAGCGCAACGTGAGAATTTGACGATTCGACAACTGGCGCAACGTGTTGGCAGTTATGGCGGGCTGGCTTTCGTTGGTACGCCCCAAACCATCGCCGATGAGATGGAAAAATGGCTGTTTGAGGAAGGCTCTGACGGTTTCAACATCATGTTCCCTTATCTTCCTGAAGGGTTGAACGATTTCGTTGACAAAGTTGTGCCAGAACTCCAACGCCGTGGGATTTTCCGCAAAGAGTATGAGGGTACAACCCTGCGTGAAAATCTCGGTCTGGCGCGCCCTGCTAATCGCTTCTTCCAGACTAGTCTGGTGTAAACTGCGATCGCGCTATTTTGGAATGAACACGTATATAGTGATGCTAGTAATGGCTTCTTTGAAGAAGTACAGGAGCTATATCAAAGTTTAGCTCCTCAACTGGTTAAAGACGATGAGCCTCCTTTGCGCGAACAGAAAGTCCCTAATAAAACACCTGAGATTGAGCAAACAGGTTTGTTTGGTGAAGTAGTCTATCGCTCTTATCGATGGGATACAACATACAACAGTGCAAGTTATCTCAACCTCTTAAATACTTACTCCGGTCATATAAATTTAGATCGCATTACAAAAGCGCGTTTTTTTGATGCGATCGCTGAATTAATTAATACCAAGTTCAATGGACAAATTACTAAAGGTTACTTAACTACTTTATACGTAGCCCACCGATTGTAATCTTATCTAAATCATTTTGCAGATATGATTAAACAGTTATAGCAAGGGACTGGGGACTGGTGACTGGGGATTGGGGATTGGGTGAAAAGTCTTGTTGTGTCTAAGTTTTATCATCTGTTAATGTCCTAACCACGAAGGCTTGTGCTATACGTTTTGTAAGGGGGACTGTTACCCCAACACAAACACCTGTTGTATATGAGATTTTAAACCCCTTCAAGTAGGATATTCAGTTTTCGGCTCCTGTCACAGCTAACTCGTCGGAATTGCAAACTCTGTTCGATTTCATTGCTATAGGAGCAAGTGAGTGCGATCGCATCCTACCTTCAACAAGCCCACAAAATTAATAAACAGAAGTCAACAATTTATCGATTGCAGCGCGAAACGCCGTTGCGGCACCAGCACTCATATCACGAGGAGCGCAGATGCGATTTCTCAAATATGCGAAAGTAATAGCACCCACAGCAGCGAAGATGGGGTCAACGTTGCTATTTTTCCCACCAGTCCTTCCACCTGGTAAAGTTGCACCATTGCCATGAATGAGATAATCAGCTAGTTGTCGCAGGTGAAAATCAACAGCGTCCTTAACTGTGGTAAAGTCACCGTCTGCGGCTATTGCTTGGACTCCAGAATTTTTGATAATATCTGCGATCGCAACTTCCCGATTATCGCTCAATCTCTCAGCTGCTTCGGCTCGATATTGAATTTTTTCACTATCTGCTACATCCAGAGGTAAAGGATTTCCAATCGGTTCTACACCCCATCTGCGACGTAAAAGTAAATTATTGGTGATATTATCTGACTTCACTCTATGATAAGCAGGACGCTGATTAAGTGCGTCAAACCAAGCATTAATTCGAGGAAAGCGAGGATTTCCTTTGAGGTGATATCCCCGATACACAGGGAAATTAGCCGCCAATCTATCTAGATGGGGGCTATACAGAATGTCTACTAAGCTAAATGTACTGACAAAGTAGGGCCCGGGGTATTTAGCCAAAGCTTGCTCAAGTTCATCTAACTTCGCCTCAAATGCTGTTTGAAAGTTAGCCAATTCATCAGCATCTACAGGTGCTTCTCTCAGGAATTTGTAAGCAATCTCTCTAAAACCGTTAGTCTCAGCTTCTTCAACCAACTGCCTAGCAACAGCGTTTTCCTCTGAATTCTCAGGCAATAATGCTGGATGTGGAAACCTTTCTTCTAAAGCTAAGAGAATATCTTTAGATTCATATACTAATTTACCCTCAATTTTGGCTGCTGGGACAAGGGTTGTGGGGACTAAGTCAGTGTACCATTTAGGTTTATTACTTAAATCAATAAACTCCGTTGCAAAGGGAATTTCCTTTTCTTCCAGAGCAAACCAAACTCTCTCGCAGAAAGGACACCAGGAATTAGTATCTCGATAAAGCAAGACTGGCGGTTCTGCATTTGGAGGAAGTTTATGTAAACTGCTGGGTATTGGTGCAGTAGAAGGAGATTGTCCTGTCCTCTTTACCCTACGCGCAGAGGTATTTTTTCTAGCAGTTTCTAAAACTTCTTCCCAAGTTGATACTGTGTTTTGAATTGACATTTTTTACCTCGCTTTACTAGGAATGCCGGAAAACACAAATAACTGTTGCTCTTTAGGTGCAGCCAAGTTTTCACCAAGGTATCGATGAAGACCAACACCCATATCTCCTGTAGCCGTAAGCTTGAAGTTTACTTCCTCAAATCCAGATGCACTTAAAATTTTCCGCACATTGTCAGAGTAAGTAATACCGTTGGAGTGTCCGCGAGTCCAAATGACAAAAGCACCCGGTTTACTCAGAAAGCTCAGGTTATCTAGTAAGCGATTGAGTTCAGCTTCCTCAAGATTGCCAAAGACACCACACACAATCACAATATCTGCTGGTACTGCTCCTACATAGTTAGTGGCAAGAGTTGCATCACCATTGATAATCTCAATTTGCTTGGCTAAACCCAAAGACTCTATATTTGCTCGTCCACGCTCAACTAGATTTGAATTTATTTCAACCAGTCGTGCAGAAACATCCTTCGCACGGGGGTGATTTTTTAAAGTTCCTAATAAATCTCGTCCATCACCCGCGCAAACACTCACTATTCGGATAGCACCATCTGGTGAGGCATTCAAACTATAAGCAATATATTCTCGCACGATTTCTAGACGCTGCTGCAATTTTGGCTCAGTGTCGTATAGGTCGTGCCATTCATACCAATCTTTTGGCATAGAGAGTGATTCCCGTTTGATGCACACTGTGTAACCACAAAATACGGTTAACTTATCAAGTAACTGTAGTTTGTGGGTGAAGGCAGAGTATCACAAACATTTATATAAAATCAAGCCTGATTACGTGTAGTCACCTTTAATGGAGTAGTTATAAGGAAATCTTTCGTATAATTAAGTAGTTATGCCGCTCAATCTTCGGTTGTGGCAGCATTTATAAGATATCTGCCAACACGAAGTTAAATTAGCATAGTAGCAATTTATGGGAGCCAAAACCTTTGTCTATGAGCGCCAAGTAGAATATTGGACAAGCCGACAGATAGAGGAATTTTTTCTAAATGCTGGTTTCAATATCGTTGTTTATCCCGTAGAACAAGTAACAGAGCATTATTTACCAGCAGATCACATATTTGGAGTAGATGATGATCTAGTCAAGCTGTTTGGAATACAATACAAAGCTTTGTACCACAATTCAGTAAATCACTGGAAACTTGACCAACACCAACACAACCGTTTAGTCCATTTTCCCTGGATCTATTATGGTTTGTCAGATTTACAGAGTGTTGCCGATGGTCGCAACAGTCTTCATTATTTAAGAATCTTGAATTCAGCATTCCCTTACCTCAAAAAACTAGATGTGGGCAGTTTAAGTCCTCATTACCGTTGGGGGGCATTTTATCAGCATCTGCAATCTTGCCAAACGGGTCGTCGTATTCACAACATTTCTGATCTTCGGGAGGCAATCTCGCCGCTTCAGGAAAGAGAATTGAACAGATTTACTATTGAAATTACAGATATTTTTGTTGCTAATTTTAATGCAAAGAAGCTTGTACACCTGTCACCACAGTTAAAACAAAGAGATATCAGCTTCAACGATTTCTGAGTTTTATATTGCAATTGGACAATTTATTAATTATCGTATTGCTCTGGAGGAAGAGGAAGCAGATAGACAATTATACTTGGCAGTTCCATTAGATATTTACAAGCGGTTTTTCAAGTATCCATTTATTCAAACCGTGATTCGCCGCAACCAAATTCAGTTATTAGTGTACGACACAGAAAAGCAGGAGGTTGCTCAATGGATAAGTTAGATTGGTATCGTCAATTAATTCAGGAGTTACTAGTAGAGAGAGCAAAATTGCGATCGCCAAACGATCTAATCAAAAGTCAGACAA
Organism: Nostoc sp. ChiSLP03a; assembly: GCF_034531215.2. Taxonomy (NCBI): domain Bacteria; kingdom Bacillati; phylum Cyanobacteriota; class Cyanophyceae; order Nostocales; family Nostocaceae; genus Nostoc; species Nostoc sp. ChiSLP03a. The sequence continues at coordinate 10,344 of NZ_JAVRBQ020000162.1, read as the reverse complement.
TTTTTGATCGCGAGTGTGATCATTATCAACTGGTCAATTTGGGATGGAAAGATAGCAGTACCCGAATCTATGGCTGTGCGCTTCATGTTGATATTATCGATGGGAAAAGTTGGGTGCAACATGACGGAACGGAAGACGCAATTGCAGACCACTTAGCAGCTAAGGGAGTGCCGAAACAAGACATTGTTATAGCTTATCATGCACCTCATGTACGACAGTATACAGAGTTTGCTGTAGGGTAAAACTATTTTAACTCAACTGCCAAAGCGATCGCTTTGGGCAGATTGAGGCAGTGACAAAGCTGTTGGCAATATTCTAAAGAAATCTCTGGGCGATCGCATTCAATATAAGCATTAATTTCATCTTGGCGATCGCTGATTTCGTTTACTACTCAGGAATGATTACTGTGTAATCCAAAACTACGGTTAACATATCAATTAAATGTATTTAATGCCTGAAATTAGGGTATTATAAGAATTTATAAGAAATCAAGTCTTAATTCTTTTAGCTGGGTTGGAAATGCATTTAGTCCCGGTAGATAGACTTTATGAAACAGGCGTAACTATTTATTTTAACTAAGACCGCTATGAACCCTAGTTTTGTAACTGCCCAGAATTCAACCATGATCGCGATTGTTGGCGGAGGTTTTAGTGGTTCTCTAGTTGCTACCCATTTATTGAAAACTGCCAGTCAACCTCTCACCATTAAGCTAATTGAGCGTAGCGATCAAATTGGCAAAGGAATTGCCTACAGCACGGATACCAACTGTCATTTGTTGAATGTATCGGCAGGCAACATGAGTGCATTTGCCCACGATCCAGGACATTTGTTACGTTGGCTTCAGCACAACCGCGATGAGTTAAAAGTATTTTTTTCAGAAGAAGTCAATGCCAGTACCTTCATACCTCGTAAGGTCTATGGTTTATACATTCAAGCGGTTTTGGCAGAAGCAGAAGCCACAGCACCCAATGATGTACGACTAGAACGCTTGACTGATGAAGTGGTAGGGGTACAGCCTGAAGAAAAAGGCGCAATGATTTCTCTACGTAGTGGTCGCTGTTTTGCCACAGACAGAGTTGTGTTGGCATTGGGGAACTCACCTTCTGCACCCCCCGCTATTGAAAACCCAAACAGTAATGATGATTATCTGCGGAATGCTTGGTCAGCCGATGCCTTAGCAGACCTTGATGCTGATGCACCTGTGTTGCTAATTGGTACGGGACTGACGATGGTGGATATGGTTTTATCTCTGAGCGATCGCCAACATCGCGGTAAAATTTATGCTGTGTCCCGACGCGGATTATTTCCCCTCAAACATCAAGCGGCTCAACCTTATCCCTGCTTCTTAACCCCAGAAAATTCACCAAAAAGTGTACGCGGTTGGTTACGTCGGCTGCGTGCTGAGGTAGAAATTGCGGCTACCCAAGGCTACGACTGGCGAGCAGTAATTGATTCTCTGCGTCCCATAATTCAGAAAATCTGGCAAAAACTACCGACGGAAGAACAGCAACGTTTTTTGCGTCATTTGACACCTTATTGGGATGTGCATCGTCACCGCATTGCCCCACAAGTAGCGGATGTTGTCACCCAAATGCTGGATTCTGGTCAACTCACCATCTCTGCTGGGCGGATTCGGGAATATCAAGCTTTGTCGGACGGTGTGGCTGTTACCGTCTGCTGGCGCAAAACCCAAACTAATCATATCTTGCATGTCCGGCGGGTGGTGAATTGTACAGGGGTAGCAGCAGATTATCGCCGATCGCCTCATCCTCTGATTACTGATTTGCGATCGCAGAAATTAATTCGCCCCAATGCCATCGGTTTAGGACTAGATACAGATACCCACGGTGCATTATATGCAGCAGACGGTAACGTTTCGACGCTGTTTTATACCTTGGGAACTCCGCGCAAGGGCGACTTGTGGGAAACTATCGCTGTACCAGAATTACGAGGACAGGCGCAGGAACTATCTAAGACGTTGTTGCAATCGCTACCAGTGCGTGCGCGCCCTATTCCAACGATGCCTTTGTTAAGCGATGGCAGTGCAGAGATACCGCAATCAACTTTCCTATTTCGGCAATTTTTTGACCCTACAACTAGTAGTTATACTTACTTAATTGGCGATCGGCAGACAGGAGATGCTGTTCTAGTCGATCCTGTATTAGAGCAAGTTGACCGCGATTTGCAATCATTGGATGAATTGGGATTAAAGCTACGCTACTGTTTAGAAACTCACCTCCATGCCGATCATATTACAGGGGCAGGCAAACTCAGGCAAAAAACAGGCTGTGAGGTGATTGTTCCCCAGAATACTGCTGTGACAAAAGCCGATCGCTCCCTTGTGGGTGGCGAAATCCTAGAGGTGGGATCGGTAATCATCGAAACAATTTCCACACCAGGTCACACCGCCAGTCATATAGCATATTTGGTGAACAAAACCCATCTGTTAACTGGTGATGCCTTATTTATTCGCGGTTGTGGACGCACAGATTTTCAGGGAGGCGATCCTGGAACTTTATACGATGTGGTGACAGAACGCTTATTCATCTTGCCAGATGATACTTGGGTATATCCTGCCCATGACTATAAAGGGCGTACTGTTTCCACCATTGGCGAAGAAAAGCGACTTAATCCCAGATTAAGCGATCGCAGTCGTAGTCAATTCATTACCATCATGAATAATCTCAAATTGAGTTATCCCCAAAAGATGAATGCAGCTGTACCTGCGAATGAATACTGTGGTGATTTTATTCCTCAAGAAAGCTTAGACCAGGCTACGAGCTCGGCAACAGATGAAGAACAGAAACAAATAGAACTCACAGTTATGACTAATACAGAAATTTACAATGATTACTTTGCTATGTATATCTAGAGCAGAGTGAAAATCAAAATTTTTCCACCCAAGGTCGCAATTCAACTTCCCAAGTCCAAGCATTGCGAGGTTGGCGAAAAATGTTCAGGTAAGTTTGAGCGATCGCATCTGGATCGAGTAAACTATCTGGTTGATTATCTGGTTCTATCCGGGTAGCAGAACGAATTGCTCCATCAATCACAAAATGGGCTACATGGATATTCTGAGGAGCCAATTCACGGGCAATGCTTTGAGCCAAACCCCGTAAAGCAAATTTACCCATTGCAAACGGTGCAGACTGGGGATAACCCTTAACACTGGCGGAAGCACCTGTAAAAAAGATAGCTCCTCCACCCGCAGCTAACTGACGTTTTGCCGCCGCTTGTGCTACTAAAAAGCCACCATAGGCAGTAATTTCTAGTGTTTTGGCAACATCGGCTGGGTCAAGTTCCACAAATGAACCCCGAACGCGCCAGCTAGGATTATACACAACCAATGTTGGTACTCCTAGTTTTTGTTCGACATCTGTAAATAGTTGTTCAACTTCATTTAGTTGAGAAGCATCAGCAGTAAAACTGACGGCTCCAATTTCATCAGATAATGCTTTGAGCTTATCAATTTGCCTTGCTGCTAAAGCAATAGTAAAGCCTTCTTTTGCTAATAAACGGGCTAGTGAAGCACTGAGTCCACTACCAGCCCCAACAATCAATGCAATATTTGTCATATCCTCAATTTCTCCCTCAAATGAATAACATAACCAACAATTTACTATAGCTGTACTAAACAAGCTCCTGACTTTTTATCAAAATGAGCAACAGAGATATTTTTGCAGTCAGGAGAGTTTCAACCTTTTACTTGCTCTATCTTTACACCCATTCCTTGGTCTAGTTCTATGAACTTTGGCCCGGCGATCAGAACTACGATCATCATTAAAATACTCGTCACCATGATGATGCTCACGACGCTGGGATCTTCAAAATTACTTGTAGCTACTAATAATGCTGCGGCAAAATTACGTTGAGCTGTTCCTACTCCTAGCACTCGTTGGGTATCGATACCAGGGCCGCCCAAAAGATAACCAACGCTAAAAGAGAAGACTATGAAAACAGCACAAACGAAAATTGCACCTGTTTGTAATAAGCCAATGATATCGTTAGTGTGAACTATCAGCCTGACTATTAGACCTAAAAGCAATCCAGCATTAGATAATTTGAACAAAATCGGCTGGATAATGGGGGCGATCGCACTCAATTTTGCTTTGATGAATAACCCAATAATCAATGGGCTAACCATCATTAACAATAAGGGTTTGGCAATGTCCCAGGAGTTAATTTGCACGCCTTCCACCACTAAGGGCAGTACAATCGGCATATAAAAAATTGTGCCCAGCATTAGTAACATCATTAATCCCACCGAGAAAGCTATATTGCCTTTGACTATATGGGCAAGTTTCGGTAGTGCTGGAGGCCCTGATGCTACTGCCATAATCAGTAAGCCATCTCTTAGGGGTTCGCTTAAATGTACTACTTGCAATAGTAAATATACAAAAACTGGCACTAGCACAAAATTTGTTAACAGCGATGATATAACTAAGCGGAGGTTGCGGAGTGGTTCCCAAATCTGTTGTACGGTGAGACTCAACCCTGCACCCAGCATGGTGAACACGATAAATGTGAAAAGTGCGAGTTTATCGATTAGTGACAAGATTTCGTTCATGATTTTTTATCTCACGCAGAGGGGCAGGGGAGGAGGGAAGCAGGGAGCAGGGGAGCAGGGAGCAGAGGCGCAGAGGGGTAGAGGGGTAGAGAGCAGGGGAGCAGGGGGAGAAGAATTAATAATCAATGCCCAATGCCCAATGCCCAATGCCCAATGCCCAATCCCCAATGCCCAGTCCTTATTACTTCAATTCCAGGGTGACTTGCTGTAAGTTGCCGGTGAATGCAAAGGGTGTTTCGTAAGTATCTACCGCAGGTGTGCCAGTATCTTGACCAACATCAAAGGTTCCATCTAAACCAAATCGATAGCCTACGGTTTTATCAATGCGGCCTTCGGCAACCTGTCGATCGTCGATTGAGAGCTTACCAGTACCGCCTGCTCCCGGAGCGCCGCCATCATAAGTAAAGTCAAATTTGATTTGGGATTTGCCGATCGCAATTGGTTGAGAAGATTGAATGATTGTGCTACTGCTATTGAAGAAGTTGTAAGCAAAGGTGGGTTTACCTTCTTTCAAGAAGAAACTCCAACCTGCAAAACGTCCGCCTTGGGTGACTAAAACGCCTTCAGTACCAGATGAAGCAGCATCCACATCGGCAGTGATGCTAAAGGAGCGATTCTTAATATTGGGAGCGCTACCTTCGGGAATCCCTGCAACAGATGTGTAATAAGTAAAGCTATTGCGTTCTGTGGTTCTGTTGGAACGGATTTTGACATCAAACCGTTGAAGTAAGCGATCGTCCAAGGGCAGAACTTTGTATTTCTCTGCTTCCTTCAAAAATAAATCTTGTAGTTGCGCTAACTTGTCAGGGTTCTGCTTGGCTAAATCGTTGGCTTCACTGAAGTCTTTGGTAATATCGTATAGTTCCCAATTATCTTCATCGAAGGTGGTTTTGGAGACACGCTCCCAAGGTAAGCGTCCATGACGGGCGGCTGCTACCCAACCTCGATCGTAAATGCCACGATTGCCAAACATCTCAAAATACTGGGTTTTGTGATGGGATGGTACATCAGGATCGTCAAAGCTATAAACAAGGCTAGTACCTTCAATGGGTTGTTGTTTTACACCGTTGACTACCTCTGGTTCTTCAATCCCAACAGCTTCCAGAATGGTGGGAGCAATATCAATTACATGATGGAATTGGCTCCGCAGTCCACCACGATTTTTGATGCGTTCTCCCCAAGCCACAACTAAACCATTGCGGGTTCCACCGAAGTGAGAAGCAATTTGTTTTGTCCATTGGAAGGGGCTATCCACTGCCCAAGCCCAAGCTGCATGAAAATGATTGAAGGTTTTAGGCCCACCTAAATCATCAAAAGCCGCGAGAATTTCTTGAGGACTTTCTGCTACGCCATTAAAAACTTTTAATTCATTGATACTACCTGTTAAGCCGCCTTCAGCACTCGCACCATTATCGCCGGCGATGAAAAAGACTAAGGTATTATCCAATTCACCCAGTTGGTCTATGGCATCAATGACTCTACCAATTTGTGCATCGGTATGGCTGAGGAAACCTGCAAATACTTCTGCCTGACGCGCATAAACTTTCTGCTCGGTGGGAGTGAGGGAATCCCAAGCTGGGAGTTCTGCCGGACGAGGAGTCAGCTTAGTATCGGCGGGAATTACACCAAGGGCTAACTGACGAGCAAAGATGTCTTCGCGTAATTTATCCCAACCTCGATCGAATTTACCCTTGTACTTGTCGATCCATTCTTTGGGCGCATGGTGTGGGGCATGGGTTGCGCCAGTGGCAAAGTAAGTAAAGAAGGGTTTATCAGGAGCGATCGCTTGTTGGGTGCGAATCCATTTAATCGCACGATCTGCTAAATCGGGGGTGAGGTGATAATCAGGGCGATTTGGTTTTTGAATATGTTGGGTATTTTCCACCAAACCTGGACTCCATTGATTGGTATCACCGCCCAGAAATCCATAGAAGTACTCAAAACCTAAACCTGTCGGCCAGCGATCGAATGGGCCTGCTGCACTGGTTTCATAGTCTGGGGTATTGTGCCATTTGCCAAAAGCTGCGGTGTTATATCCATAATTTCGCAATACTTCAGCGATCGTTGCCGCACTTCTAGGTAAAATCGCAGTATAACCTGGATAGCCTGTGGCTAACTCCTCAACCACACCTGTATTTACAGAATGATGGTTGCGTCCCGTGAGCAATGCGGCTCTGGTAGGAGAGCAGAGTGCTGTAGTGTGGAATTGGTTATAACGCAATCCCCTTGCTGCTAGACGGTCTAAATTAGGCGTATCGATCGCGCCGCCAAAGGTACTGGTTTGTCCAAAACCGACATCATCAAGCAACACCAGCAACACGTTTGGTGCATTTTCTGGAGCCTTAATGGGTTTGGGGAAGTCTGGTTCGGATTCTTTGTAAGTAATGCCAATTTTGCCTTGAAAAGATGGTTGGGGTAATGGCAATTTGTCGCCATAGTCCGCCCAAGCAGGTAGAGGTAAGAGACTAGAAAATATTAGCGTTAGGGCACTCAAAAAAGCGATTCTCCTTCGGAGACGCTGCGCGATCGCACCAGAAGTTAACTTCACAGATGCATACAAAGAATCTCTCTTGTGAGGATCAGTCATACAATTTTGGATTTTAGATTTGGAATTTTGGATTTATGGGTAGTGTGCTGTCAGGCAAATTTTTAACTAACCGAAACCCGATATGAGTAGTTCCCGTATCGGGTGATTCTGACTCCCGCGCCGCCGGACGGAAGCGGCTACAGTAATTGGGAGCGCAGAGATACGATCCCCCTTTGATTACGTGTAACTTTGGTTCATCGGGCTTTTTGGGATCAAAGCTTTGATTTAAGGCAATAGGATTAATTCGATCGGATTTGCGATCGCGTCCGATTTGAAAGAAATCAGTAGTCCATTCCCACACATTGCCGGTCATGTCATAGAGTCCATAACCATTGGGTGCAAAAGAACCGACGGGAGCAATGCCCAAATGACCATCGGCTTTGGTGTTGAAAAAGGGAAAAATTCCTTGCCAAGTGTTGGCTCTATGTTCAGAATATTCATTGCCCCAAGTGTATGTTGCACCATCCAAGCCACCACGGGCGGCGTATTCCCATTGAGCTTCGGTAGGTAAGGATTTTCCTGACCATTTGGCGTAGGCTAGGGCATCTTCGTAAGCTATGTGAACAACTGGATAGTTGGATTTGCTAGCGATTGCACTGTCTGGCCCAAAGGGATGTTGCCAATTCGCGCCAGGAGTCCAATGCCACCAACTCAGAAAGGAAACTTCCTTGACACCCGGTTTTGCCATCTCAAACACTAAAGAACCCGGTAATCGCTGCTCATCCGGTAAATCGGGAAACTGTTCTTCAGATAAGGGACGCTCTGCAATTGTCAGATATCCTGTAGCTTTGATAAATTCACCAAATTGTGCATTTGTTACCTCATATTTATCAATACAGAAGTTAGTCACTGTTACATTTCCAGGCGATCGCTCCTCCACAAAATTGGAATTATCAGACCCCATTTTGAACGTTCCTCCTGAAATCATCGCCATCCATTGGGGACAGGGATTGACTGTGGCTGCCAATGCGGTTGTATTGATGAATAAGAGTGCGATCGCTATTCCTTGAATGAATATTAGTGTGAGAAGGTAATGTTTTTTTACATCTCTAATATTCTCAATTTTGCTACTTTTAATTGAATGCCTGTAGTTCATCAATAAAATTCAAATTTTATTCAAACTTATATCATTTTGGTTTTAAATTAAAAATCCCTTTTTCGTCGTATTTATCGGTAATTTATTTTTCGCCTTACATTATTTGTTGTGGAAAAACCCATATTTTAATCAATAAATCTTAAGAAGATTTTCAATGTTTGATACTATGCAGAAACTATTAACTCTAAACTTAGGTTAATTTACAACAAAAATATTCATTCCTGCTAAAATACTAAAAGCCGATTAATTTACCGATGTTTTATCTAATATTGATAAATTACATCTTGTGAAAACATAAGTCAAGCACTATATATATTTAGCTACGAAAAAGCTTAACACCACCTCAGTCAGATATTGGTGTAGCCACAAAATCAGTTTTGATACCCTTCTTACAGCAGAAATCATGTATTTGAACCACACCTGTCGTAGGGGCGCAAGGCCTAGCGCCCCTACTGCATGGTCTATTTACCTGAAAATAGCTGTAAACCGAGTTTTTTCGTAAAACTGGAGTACTTCCTTGGTTTGCCTTCCACTTCGGAACATTACTTTGTAACAATTGTCACTCCATGCAGATTAGAACGCATGATGTATCAGGCGCTTTCCTATACCTTGGCGACGATAATCGGGATAAGTAATTACATTCTCAATAGTCCATAGGAACGATCGCCAAAATACAAGAGGCAATTAAGTTTCCCTTCCAGTTTGCTACAAAGCAATTAATCTTGCGATCGGGTACGCTGGGCGGAACGCCATCGCTCAATATTTCGTTCTATATTTTCTCAAGAGTTGATGCGTCAGGTAAGGGAGCATCCGTTGGGTTTTGTTAGAGTGTTTCCCTAATAAGTGTTGGTGGTTATTCTTTTTTAGGGTGACACTTACATAAATGCAAGGGATTTTTTCGATGAGTTCAATCCTTCCCTGATGATGTAATTTTCACTAATTATCTGCTGAAAAAAATGTAGAAACGTAACAGTAATACGTTTCTATAAAGGTTCTGAATAATGCATATTTAATATTTGGAGATATCTACTTTACAGCTAGGATCGGCAGCGAAGCTTTTATCAAAAATAAACTTAACATAGATATTTCCACCACCTCGTGAATAGCTGCCACCCAAGTAACGCCATTTATTATCTTGGACGCCTGCATCTCCGGTTTTAAATACTGTAGCGGGTAGATTTCCGTTGTCAACATACGTAACATTTGCTTTATTACCGCCGCGATTACTTCCCTTGTTAATTTTGTAGTTGATTCTTATTATTGAGCCTATTCTTCCTCCTAAGCCTTGATTGTAATCGATTTTAATTGCGCCTGTAAAACCTCCTTTACTACATGAATAGTCACGAATAACGGCATCAGCATTAACTGGAGTGAAAGCAATGCTACTACAAGCAATAGCCATTGCAGCAGTAGCAATAACAAAACGGTTTGTTGTTTTTGTAATTTGACGAGCATTCAAAGTATTAACCATTAGAGACTTCCTTTTTGATTGAGTTATACTTTGCATTGAGTAAACTAAAATCTGAATAGCTGATTAAATGTCTTAATCTAGGTGCTAAGACTAGGAATTACTAGTCTCTACAAAGGCTTTGAAAGCACGCAAAATCATTTTCATACCTGAATTTAGCAATGCTCTAATTACACCTATTTTGGTCTAATTTTTGTTTGAAGTTAATGACACTCAATCTAACTTCTACCTATAACTCGGCTTAAGAAATACGAGTTTTATGCAAAACTCTCTATATCCTCACAAAACTTAATAATTGCCTATGCGATCAGCCCAAGCGGTATGTAGGCTATTGTAGCAGCGGTATTAAGTGTAGAGAGACAAATTATTTGACCAAAACGACAGATTTTTTGTCAACAATTCAAATTCTTCTATATTGCTTGTTCAAGCAATTTTTATAGCTTTATATCAGAAACGCTAAAAATCAGATTCCTCTAGAGCAAAGCTTACTAACCCAAGTTGCGGGTTATCAAGCTGTGGGTACTTTGCACTTGAATAGTCGTGCGCTCGTTCAGGACGAAGTGGCGGTTGCACGTCGCGCAACCGCCACCTCAATTAACTCAAAAATACAAATACTGAATTAGATT
>NZ_JAVRBQ020000161.1:0-26354 GCF_034531215.2 Nostoc sp. ChiSLP03a | reverse complement strand
TTCTCTTCTTTACAAGCTTTACGCGAGCGCATCCAAGAAATCTTCGACCAACTCACATTTGAGCAGGTAATTTCTGTCTCTTCTTATAACTTTATCTTGGAAGCTCTATTCTATGCAGCTTCATATTAATTTGGTATTAGCGTCTAGAGATTCACAATTAATATCAAAAGCCTGACCAAGAATTTCTGTAACCGACTTATCGCTGATAAATTTCTGGATGTCTGTGGTGTACTCTTCAATCTCAGCTTCAGCAAGTTTGCAACGAACCTTTAACTGCTGCTGCATGAGTTGCAAAAATTCCTTTAACGCTTTCCCAGCAGCAATTTCTATGTCTTCTTTCTTAAGTTTCTGGAAAATCTTGCCAGGGATGCCTTTTAATAAATCTTTAGCCCAATCTTTAGCAGCATCCTTGGCTAAGTCTTCCAGAATGGGTTTAAAAATCAACCCGGCGGCCTGAGTTACACCCCACATAGCTAACCAGTCCAGCATAATACTCGCTTCTGTTGAGATTTTGATTACGAGTATATCCACTAGCTGGAGTCATGTTTCCAGATTTCAGGGTTATCGCAGAAACATTACAGGTATCTGGAGAACCTCTCTCTAAATCTCTCTCCTAAAAGGAGAGAGACTTTGAATTTTTTTCTTTCACGCTTCGAGAAAGGGCTTAGGGGGGTAGGTTTCGCGTTAGTTTTTCGCAGATTAATCAAGATTATCTGGATTTATGCCAAGCGATCGCAATTTACCCCATAGCAGGCTCACCTCACTCTCGCTACGACCATGAGCCGCCGCTAGTTATACCAAGGGATACGTGCAATCAATTACCACTATTTGAGAAAAACCAAGTCCTCAGCGTTGGGTTTGTCAAACACAAACTTGGCTTTTTGACCGAGAAGGAAAGCTGTTAAGACGCTCCTCTGGATAATGGTTTCGAGGCTAAGTAGCTTGAGGAATATTTTAGTTGACAAGAGCGATCGCTCTGCCTTTTTTATCGGTTCACCCATTTTTTGATGAGTTAGAAAAAATAGCAGTAGATAAAGATATTTTAAGTATTTAAAAAAAATAATAGTCCTGAGTTAACTTTGTTCAAATTCTTGGTTAAATCGGCCGGCCAAGAATTATGTGTAATATATATCGCTACCAAGGTAGAGGGAGGTTAAAAATGGTTGCATTTACTCTAAAACCAACACAGATGCTTGGACGCATACTATCTGCATCACTAATTAGTTTGATGTCCTTAGAGGTTCTTAGCACCGCAGCGATCGGCCAACCCCCCCCTGCGTCTGTTGAAACTAAGCTGAAAGTGCCTAGTACAATGACCTCTTGGCCCTTTAATACTACCCGTTACTTGAAAGTGCCGCCCAAATTCTCTATCTCTGTTTATGCTCGCATTAACAAAGCTCGCTTTCTGGCAGTTGCTCCCAATGGGGATCTTCTAGTATCACAGCCCAGTTCCGGTAAAGTGTTAATTGTCCGGCCAAATGGCAGCAAAGACCCAATTATTTCTGACTTCGTAACGGGTCTACGCAAACCACACGACATTGTGTTTCATAAGATTGACAACACGACATACGTTTATATCTCTGAGACTCATCAAATTAACCGCTTCATCTACAACTCTGGAGATAAAGTAGCGAAAAATCGTCAAATCGTTGTAACTGGCTTACCAGACAGCAGCACGCGGGAACTCAAAGGCGCTTATGGTCACGAACTGAAAAATATCGCACTTGATGGCAACCACAAACTGTACGTGTCGATCGCCTCTACATGCAATGCCTGTAAAGAAGATACTGTCAGTAATCCAAAGCGTGGTGCAATTTACCAGTACAACGCTAATGGAACCAATCAGCGGCTTTTTGCTCAAGGTTTACGTAATGCCGAAGGGTTAGCATTCTTACCTGGCACAAACGATCTTTGGGTAGTCGTTAATAATCGAGATAACATCGCCTATCCTTTCAACGATAGCAGTGGCAATTACGGTAAGATTATCCCCTCCTACGTAGACAACCACCCACCAGAGGAGTTCACGAAAGTTCGAGATGGCGGTAACTACGGTTGGCCATTCTGCAATCCCAATCCTTATACCCCAAATGGCCTTGACAATATGCCATTTGACCGCGACTATCAGTTCAATGCTAATGGAAGTGTTAATTGCAATACACTGGACAGGATTAGCAAAGGTATCCAAGCCCATTCCGCTCCCTTGGGACTAACATTCTTACAAAATACCAACTTTCCCCGTCTATACTCAAATGGGGTAGTGGCAGGGCTGCATGGTTCATGGAATCGGCAGAAGAAAACGGGCTACAAAATAGTTTACTTTCCCTGGAACAGTACAACAAAGACACCAGGGCAGGAGATAGATTTAGTCACCGGTTGGGTAGTTCCAGCAACGCAAGAAACCTGGGGGCGACCCGTGGATATGGTAGTAGACCAGCAAGGTAATTTGTTAATTTCGGATGACTACAGCGGCGCTATCTATAAGCTCTCCTACACGCCGTGATAACTGATTAAGGTCTACAAAGACCTTAATGGCGGAATTTCCTAGTCTTTTCTTACAACTCTAGGAGTATACAAAGGCAACCGAGATGACTTAAATATTGTTGGTAATAACTGCGATGTCTACGACGGGCTGCACCAAGGTAATTTTTCCCACTGCACGGCCCGTTTCGCTATAAGCATGAGCCGCTGCTAGTTCTTGTAAGGTATATGTGCGATCGATTACCACACGAATTTTACCCGCTTCAATCAAGTCTTTGAGATAAATCAAATCTTGAGTATTGAGTTTTTGCAAAATAAATTTGGCTTTTTGACCGGAAAGAAACGCTGTTAAGACGCTCTCTAAAAAGACTTCGGGACCGGGTAGTGTGGTGATATAAATTCCATTGGGTTTGAGGACTCTTTTAGTTTGAGAGAGCGATCGCTTACCCACTGCATCAAAGATAATGTCATACTGCGCTATATCTTCAGTGAAATCTTGTTGCGTATAATCAATCACGCGATCTGCTCCTAGAGATTTCACTAAATCCAAATTTTTGCTACTGCTAACTCCCGTTACTACTGCCCCTAAAGCTTTAGCAATTTGGACTGCAAAAGTGCCCACACCGCCCGCAGCCCCATTAATCAACACAGCTTGCCCTGTTTGAATATTTCCCTCATTTCGTAGCGCTTGCAAAGCCGTGAGTGCTGCTAACGGCACAGCCGCAGCTTCTTCATAAGATAAGTTCGTTGGTTTAAGCGCCACCACCTTTTCTGGAACTGCTGCAAATTCGGCATAACTTCCTCCAGGGAAGCTAGTACAGCCATAAATAGCATCTCCTAGTTTAAAACGGGTGACACCAGAACCAACGGCTACGACATCTCCCGCCACATCGAACCCCAGAATCTTCGGAAATTTGCTGCCAGTAATTAAACTCAACATCCCCTGACGAATTTTCCAATCAATAGGATTAACGCTACTAGCACGAACTTTCACAAGTAACTGTGTTGGTTCAATTTTCGGTTGCTCCACCTCTTCATACTGCAACACCTCAGTCGCGCCATACCGACGGATAACGACTGCTTTCATCACATTCCTCCTGCTACCATATTTTGCTGAATGAACTCAGACAGCCTGTTTTTCCTGATAAATCTAGTGTAGCGATTTCCTAAAATAGAAATATCAGTCTAAAACTACACCTGTATGCCAGCTAGAGACCTTTATCGCAACAATGTTAAAAATGCTTTGATTAAAGATAAATGGACAATTACTCATGACCCACTGACTCTAAAGTTTGGTAAAAAAGATTTGTATGTTGATTTAGGTGCTAGACAACTGTTGGCGGCGCAAAAAGCAGAATCAAAAATTGCAGTTGAGATTAAAAGTTTTATCGGCAGATCGGATGTTGATGATTTAGAAAAAGCATTAGGTCAGTATATTTTATATCAGGATATCTTAATTGAATTGGAGCCGGAACGAATACTATATCTTGCAGTACCTAATAGTATTTTTGATGATTTATTTTAAGAACCCATCGGTAAACTGTTACTGAAAAATCATCGTTTAAAGCTGATTACATTCGATCCAAAACAGGAGGTCATTAAACAATGGATTACACCAAGTTAGACGACTATCGCCAGATGATTGAAACTATTCTCAGTGAATATGCTTCACTACCCTATTCTTATGCCAATATTCAATCGGAAGTGGTGTTCGATCAAACTCGCGTTGGCGCAGCCTCTCTGAAAGAGACTCGCTATTTGTGGATGGATCTAGGTTGGGATGGCGAATGCCTACGGCACGCTATGCGAACGCCGCATTCATGGCTGTCTGGTTCATATTGACCTGATTGATGGCAAAATCTGGATTCAACGGGATGGCACTGAAGAAGGCGTTGCCGCCGATTTAGAACGGGCTGGAATTTTTAAAGAACACATTGTTCTGGGGTTTCGTCCACCGGAGTTAAGACCCTACACAGGCTATGCAGTTGCTTAAGGTGCAATCGCTCTTTAAAAGTTAACATGGAACATTCTCTTTATTCTTCGGTGGTAAATACAACACCTTCATAAAGCAATTCAATCGGGCATTCAAATTCAATGCTTGATAGAGTGACGATATCTCCAGCCGTGTAGGGATAATAAAGCCACATCCTACCTTCACCCCGACAGTAACGTTCGACAGAGATTTTTTCCGAGTCAATCAAGATATACTCTTGCAAACTAGGGATTGTCAGATAATAAGTAAATTTTTCACCCCGATCTTTAGCGCTTGTACCTGGCGAAAGAACTTCGGCAATCAACTTGGGATGTTGAATAAAGTTGCGGGCATTCAAGTCTTCAGGGTCGCAACTGACAATAACATCAGGATAATAGTAGCGACTCTGGGGAGTAAGTTGCATTTTCACGTCTGACACATTCACTCGACAACCTCTGGAACGCAAATGAGGGTACAAAGGTCTATAGAGATTGAGTGCAATGTCATTATGGGGAATTGTACCGCCTGTCATTGCAAATACTTCGCCATTGGCATATTCGTAGCGAAGGTCTTGCTGAGGTTCCCATTCCAGATATTCCTCAACGGTCATTTTTGGCGGCTGTTGGGGGATGGCGATCATAACTTCAGATTTTTTCACGCTTGGTTTGATTGTAGCTAAATAGTATCAGCAACAAAGAGCGGTATCTAAAAATCCTCTCTCCTAAAAGAAGAAAAGTTTAAAATCTTTTCTTCTTCCTGACACAGGAAGGGGGTGAGGTTTTTTGTTAAGGTTTGTAGTGAGCAATTCAGAAAATTCATTGCGATCGCTCAATCATGTTAGATTATAGTTTGTTGTTTCTCTCAAACACAAAACCTGAGAGTTTCCTGCCCATCTCCTCATTGTGGGAATGAAAAAAAGAAGGTAAAAGTTAAGTTTTTTGAAAATGATATGCAGCAACACACCTATTTTCATTACCTCATATCGCTTACCAGGCAAGACTTAGAACCACAATTGAATATGATTCTCAAAGCAAAAATTAAATAAATATGAATTGCATTTTTACTCTCAAAAAAATGATATGTTAGATACAGAATTGAATTTCGCTTTTTTCTGGAGTAGAACGATATAGACTACTCCAGTTTTTCACCCTCAAACCCTTGTCATTTATTGCTTTTGACGAAACTTGAGGGCAATCTGAGTACACATTTAAATAACCCAAACCTAGTTTCAAGTTAGCTAAAGTTATTGCTGGGATTGGGTTTTACCTGAGTACAAAGAAATCCTGAACCCCCATCTATAAACACTAGAACCCCAACCAAAAAAGACTAGAACCCCTACCTGAAAAAAACTTTTTTAATTCTTGTAATCATTGAAGAATTAGGGTTTTTAGTGTTTGAGTACAAAAGTAATAAATCCAATAAATTCTATCCTAGAGAGACGCAACATCTGGCTGGGAGACGGCTGCTATAAATCTTATATCGCCAATCACCTAACGCTCTGAAACAAAACAAAGCGAAAAGTGAGTGGAGGGATGACATAGCACCATGCCTGAAGTGAAGAGAAGTCGCGCCTTGCGGCACAAATTCTACCCAAGAACCGAACGTTGACATACACCAGCCGAACATCAGATATCTATCGCCTGCTTTACTTGAAAACAAGTTACCCGAACCCAAGGGTTTGCAGGCAGTGTGGAAGACGCGACTTCAATTCTGGGCATGAAAAAGTAGCAACAGCATCTCCCACAGTGGCAGCCAAGTCCACCGACCTTTTGCGAAACTCAATGACATCACCGTCTACACGACTCCTCAACTCCGACGCTACGGAATCGCCAACCCAAGCAAAATCAGGTGGTTGCGGCTGCGACAGCCCGAGCAGCGCCACCGTGGAAAGGGACGAAAAGCTCCAAGAACGCATTGCTAAACATCCCTGCTACAGCGAAGACGCTCATCACCACTACGCCCGGATGCACGTTGCAGTTGCTCCCGCTTGCAACATTCAATGCAACTATTGCAACCGCAAATATGATTGCGCTAACGAAAGCCGTCCTGGAGTAGTTAGCGAATTGCTAACACCAGAAGAAGCCGCACACAAAGCTTTGGTCATTGGTGGCAAGATTCCCCAAATGACAGTCGTGGGAATTGCTGGCCCTGGCGACCCATTGGCGAACCCAGAAAAAACTTTCCGCACATTTGAGTTGATTGCAGAGCAAGCACCAGACATCAAGCTGTGCTTATCAACCAATGGTTTAATGCTGCCAGATTACATCGATCGCATTAAACAATTAAATATAGATCACGTGACGATCACCATTAACATGGTAGATCCAGAGATCGGTGCTAAGATTTATCCTTGGGTTCACTACAAACGCAAGCGTTACAGAGGTCTTGAAGGTGCAAAAATCCTCCACGAAAGACAGATGGAAGGATTGCAAGCCCTGAAAGATGCTGACATCTTGTGCAAAGTCAACTCCGTGATGATTCCTGGAATTAATGACCAACACTTAGTCGAAGTGAATCGAGTCATCCGTGAGAAAGGTGCATTCTTGCACAACATCATGCCATTGATTTCTGCACCAGAACATGGCACACACTTCGGTTTAACCGGTCAACGCGGCCCCACACCCAAAGAACTCAAAGAAGTTCAAGACAACTGCTCTGGTAACATGAAAATGATGCGTCACTGTCGCCAGTGCCGTGCTGATGCAGTCGGATTGTTGGGAGAAGACCGCAGCCAAGAATTTTCTAAAGAGAAATTCTTGGAAATGGCTCCCGAATATGACATGGAGCAACGCGCTACTGTTCACGAAGGGATTGAGAAGTTTAAAGAAGAACTTAAAGTAGCCAAAGATAAGGCGCTAGCCGATAAGAAAGTTGCCAACAGTCCGAAAGTTTTAGTTGCAGTTGCAACCAAAGGCGGGGGATTAGTTAACCAACACTTCGGTCACGCGAAAGAATTCCAAATTTACGAAGTGGGTGGAAACGAAGTTCGCTTTGTCGGTCATCGCAAAATTGACCAATACTGCCAAGGTGGATACGGCGAAGAAGCTTCTTTTGAGCATATTATGAAAGCGATCGCAGATTGCAAAGCGGTTCTAGTCTCTAAGATTGGTAACTGTCCTCAAGAAAAATTGCAAGAAGCTGGAATCAAGACTGTTGAAGCTTACGACGTAATTGAAAAGGTTGCTTTGGAGTTCTACGAGCAATACGTTAAGGAATTAGGGAATTAGGGATTAGGGACTGGGGATTAGGGACTGGGAATTAAGAAAGAATTTTCCCAATACCCAGTACCCAATACCCAGTACCCAGTACCCAATCCCAAAAAAGGAGAATAAATCATGGCTTACAAAATTCTTACTAGCCAGTGTATTTCCTGCAATCTCTGTCTATCTGTATGTCCCACAAATGCAGTTAAAGTGGTTGACGGACAGCACTGGATTGACCCTGAACTTTGTACAAACTGCGTTGGTAGCATTCATACCGTGCCTCAGTGTAAAGCTGGTTGTCCTACCTGCAACGGTTGCGTTAAGCAGCCTAGCGATTATTGGGAAGGCTGGTTTACCAATTACAACCGCGTAGTTGCTAAATTAACAAATAAACAAGATTATTGGGAACGTTGGTTTAACTGTTATTCCCAGAAATACTCGGAACAGTTGCAAAAGCGCCAACCCCAAACAATTCGTAATTCGTAATTCGTAATTGAAGACAACAATGCAAAATAACTGCATCTATCTCGATAATAATGCCACCACTAAGGTAGACCCAGAAGTTATAGAGGTAATGCTACCTTACCTGACAGATTATTACGGCAATCCCTCCAGTATGCATACCTTTGGTGGGCAAGTCGGTAAAGCAGTGAGAACAGCAAGAGAACAACTTGCAGCCATCCTGGGAGCTGATGAATCTGAAATTGTCTACACAAGTTGCGGAACTGAGGGAGATAACGCCGCGATTCGAGCCGCATTGTTAGCGCAACCAGAAAAGCGACATATTGTCACTACTCAAGTAGAACATCCAGCAGTACTCAATGTCTGCAAACAATTAGAAACCCAAGGTTATAGTGTTACCTATTTATCAGTAAATCATCAAGGGCAGCTGGATCTAGATGAACTAGAAGCTTCCTTGACGGGTAACACCGCCTTGGTGACAATTATGTATGCTAATAACGAAACCGGAACGATTTTCCCGATTGAACAAATTGGGTTGCGTGTCAAAGAATATGGCGCTATCTTCCATGTAGATGCGGTGCAAGCAGTGGGAAAAATCCCATTGAATATGAAGACTAGCACGGTGGATATGTTAACCCTGTCTGGTCACAAGCTGCACGGCCCCAAAGGAATTGGTGCTTTGTATATCCGGCGCGGAGTTCGGTTCCGTCCCTTCATTCTTGGGGGACACCAAGAACGCGGACGTAGGGCGGGAACAGAGAATGTTCCAGCAATTATCGCCTTGGGCAAAGCTGCGGAACTAGAACTGTTACACTTAGAAGAAGCGATCGCCAGAGAAAGAAAGCTGCGCGATCGCCTCGAACAAACTTTACTCGCTAAAATTCATGATTGTGTAGTTAATGGCGACGTTACGCAGAGATTGCCAAACACCACAAATATCGGCTTCAAGTACATCGAAGGTGAAGCAATTTTACTGTTATTGAACAAATACGGTATCTGTGCATCATCCGGTTCTGCTTGCACCTCCGGTTCTTTGGAACCCTCTCACGTCCTGCGGGCAATGGGCTTACCCTATACAACTTTGCACGGTTCAATTCGCTTCAGTCTTTGTCGCTACACCACAGAAGCCGAAATCGATCGAGTAATAGAGGTAATGCCCAGTATTGTAGAACGTTTACGCGCCCTCTCACCCTTCAAAAATGATGATGCAGGTTGGTTGCAAGGACAAGAACAAGCACTAGCGCATCGTTAGGGATAGGGACTGGGGACTGGGGATTAGGGACTGGGAATTAAGGAAGAATTTTCCCAATACCCAGCACCCAATCCCCCAATCTAAAATCCAAAATCTAAAATCTAAAATTCATTATGTGGGACTACACCGATAAAGTATTAGAACTGTTTTACGATCCCAAAAATCAGGGAGAAATTGAAGAAACGAGCGAACCTGGAATTAAGGTTGCAACGGGTGAAATCGGCAGCATTGCTTGCGGTGATGCTCTGAGATTGCACCTGAAAGTAGAAGTGGAATCTGATAAGATTCTAGATGCTCGCTTTCAAACCTTTGGCTGTACTAGTGCGATCGCATCTTCTAGTGCATTAACCGAAATGGTCAAAGGTTTAACCTTAGATGAAGCTCTGAAAGTGTCCAACAAAGACATTGCAGATTACCTGGGTGGTTTGCCAGAAGCAAAGATGCATTGCTCTGTCATGGGACAAGAAGCGCTAGAAGCTGCTATCTATAATTATCGTGGCATACCTCTAGCTACCCACGATGATGATGATGAAGGTGCATTAGTTTGCAGTTGCTTTGGCATCAGCGAGTCTAAGATTCGTCGCGTGATTCTAGAAAATCATCTTACGGATGCCGAACAAGTAACAAATTATGTAAAAGCTGGTGGCGGATGCGGTTCCTGTCTAGCGAACATTGATGATATTATTAGATCAGTTCAACAGGAATACGCCTCACCTGCTCTCAACAATTACGGCGTACAAGTTGCCACAGAAATTGTTAATTCAAAGCAACGAGCGCTAACCAACGTGCAAAAGATTGCTCTAATTCAAAAGGTTCTTGATGAAGAAGTCAGACCCGTACTCATCGCTGACGGGGGAGATGTAGAACTCTATGATGTAGAAGGCGATCGCGTTAAAGTTGTACTGCAAGGTGCTTGCGGTTCCTGTTCTAGTAGTACAGCAACTCTCAAAATTGCGATCGAAGCCAGATTACAAGATCGTGTCAGCAAGAGCCTTGTAGTCGAAGCAGTTTAGGAATTGCTGTAGGACTTAACCTACTCTACAAATACGCTCTAATATGCATTCAGCCAGGAACAGAAAGTAGGATTTGAACCGAATCATTGTCTCCACTCGATGCTTCATACCAATTCTTTCTTAATTACGAACTTGTACTGAGCGTAGTCGAAGTATTACGAATTGGTATCAGTCTTACCACAATTACGGCTAACAGCATATAGGCGAAGAGATTAAGCGCCTAAAAAGCAAATTTCATCATCCAACTCGCTTCAAAGGAACAGGATATGAGCACATTGTACGACAAACTTGGTGGACAATCAGCTATTGAACAAATAGTAGATGAACTCCACAAACGCATTGCCACAGACAGCCTCCTCAATCCCATTTTTGCTGGTACAGATATGGCCAAGCAACGTAATCATCTAGTTGCTTTCTTATCTCAAATATTTGAAGGGCCAAAGCAATATGCCGGTCGTCCAATGGACAAAACCCACGCAGGATTGAATTTACAGCAACAACACTTCGATGAGATCGCAAAACTCTTGGGTGAATCAATGGCTGTGCGTGGAGAGTCGCCAGAAGACACCAAAGCTGCACTAGAGCGCATCTCAAATTTCAAGGGCGCTATTTTAAACAAGTAATAGGACTATGCATTGATTGTTGACAAACAACATCAAGTCCTATTGAATCTTGCAAGCTGAAACACATTATGACGTATTTGTAAATTGCGTAATTTTCTTTGTTCTTTGTCAAAACAAATGACAAAGGACAAAGGACAAAAAACAAAAAGAAAAAAAATTTAACGAGGACGATCGATGTACTTACTTTCAATAATTTTAGCTGTGGAGCGATCGCCCCCAGCAGGCATTTATGCCAACGCTACCAACGATGCTCTACACGCGCTCACTACTGTAGCTCAACTGGCGTGAACGCAACTGACAAACGCACAGACCCACTAACCAACCAATTGCAGGGAAACACGAACAATGACAGAAGAAAATATAAGACAGATAGCTTTCTACGGTAAAGGCGGTATCGGTAAATCTACCACCTCTCAAAACACCTTGGCAGCTATGGCAGAAATGGGTCAACGCATCCTCATCGTCGGTTGCGACCCTAAAGCTGACTCCACCCGTTTGATGCTGCACAGCAAAGCTCAAACAACCGTTCTTCACCTCGCCGCAGAACGTGGTGCAGTAGAAGATATCGAAATCGAAGAAGTAATGCTGACCGGTTTCCGTAACGTTCGTTGCGTAGAATCTGGTGGTCCAGAACCCGGTGTAGGTTGCGCTGGTCGTGGTATTATCACCGCCATCAACTTCTTAGAAGAAAATGGTGCTTACCAAGACCTAGACTTCGTATCTTACGACGTATTAGGTGACGTTGTGTGTGGTGGTTTCGCAATGCCTATCCGCGAAGGTAAGGCACAAGAAATCTACATCGTTACATCTGGTGAAATGATGGCGATGTACGCTGCTAACAACATTGCTCGTGGTGTTCTTAAGTATGCTCACACCGGTGGCGTGCGTTTGGGTGGTTTGATTTGTAACAGCCGTAACACAGACCGAGAAATCGAATTGATCGAAACCTTGGCAAAACGGTTGAACACCCAAATGATTCACTACGTACCCCGTGACAACATTGTTCAACACGCAGAATTGCGCCGGATGACCGTTAACGAGTACGCTCCAGAAAGCAACCAAGCTAACGAATATCGGATTTTGGCTCAAAAAATTATCGACAACAAGAATCTGGCTATTCCTACACCCATCGAAATGGAAGAACTAGAAGAATTGTTGATTGAATTCGGTATTCTCGAAAGCGACGAAAATGCTGCCAAGTTGGTTGGTAAGACTGCTGCTGAAGCTCCTGTAGTCTAAGTCGCTGCTAATAAATAACGCTTTAGCACAAGGAAAAAGGAAGAGTTTTATATCTTACCTTTTCCTCTCTCTAGCATCTCCCCCCTAACCTTAGAGGGGACTCCTAGTCCCCCTATGCCCCGATCCTTACGAGTCACAGAGGCTAAATATGACACCTCCAGAAAATCAAAACATCATCGAAGAAAGAAAAGAACTAATTAAAGAAGTTCTCAGTGCTTACCCAGAAAAAGCTGCTAAAAAGCGCGAAAAGCACTTAGGCGTATACGAAGAAGGTAAGTCCGATTGCGGCGTTAAGTCTAACATCAAATCCCTGCCTGGGGTAATGACCGCTCGTGGTTGTGCTT
Organism: Nostoc sp. ChiSLP03a; assembly: GCF_034531215.2. Taxonomy (NCBI): domain Bacteria; kingdom Bacillati; phylum Cyanobacteriota; class Cyanophyceae; order Nostocales; family Nostocaceae; genus Nostoc; species Nostoc sp. ChiSLP03a. The sequence goes on along the minus strand of NZ_JAVRBQ020000161.1, from coordinate 13,768 downwards.
ACGCCGGTTCTAAAGGCGTGGTTTGGGGCCCTATTAAGGACATGATCCACATCAGCCACGGGCCTGTAGGTTGCGGTTACTGGTCTTGGTCTGGTCGTCGTAACTACTACATTGGAACCACAGGTGTTGATACCTTTGGTACCATGCACTTCACCTCTGACTTCCAAGAAAGAGATATCGTGTTCGGCGGTGACAAGAAACTTGTCAAGCTGATCGAAGAACTAGATGTACTTTTCCCCCTCAACCGTGGTGTTTCCATTCAATCTGAATGTCCCATCGGTCTAATTGGAGATGACATCGAAGCTGTTGCTCGCAAGACATCGAAAACAATTGGTAAGCCAGTTGTACCCGTGCGTTGCGAAGGCTTCCGGGGTGTTTCCCAATCTTTGGGACACCACATTGCGAACGACATGGTTCGTGACTGGGTATTCACCAGAGCAGACCAAGCGAAAAAAGACGGTACACTTCAATTTGAAGGTACTCCTTATGATGTAGCCATTATTGGTGACTACAACATCGGTGGAGATGCTTGGGCTAGCCGCATCCTGTTAGAAGAAATCGGCTTGCGCGTAGTCGCTCAGTGGTCAGGTGATGGCACCATCAACGAAATGTTGATGACCCCCAATGTGAAGATGAACCTCATCCACTGTTACCGGTCGATGAACTACATCAGCCGTCACATGGAAGAAGCTTACGGTATACCCTGGTTGGAATACAATTTCTTCGGCCCCACCAAGATTGCTGAATCTTTACGGGAAATCGCTTCCAAGTTTGACGAAACAATCCAAGCAAACGCTGAGAAAGTTATCGCCAAGTATCAGCCCACAATGGATGCGGTAATTGCTAAGTATCGCCCCCGTTTGGATGGTAAGACCGTTGCCATCATGGTTGGTGGTCTACGTCCTCGCCACGTTGTCCCAGCTTTCTTAGACTTGGGCATGAAGATGATTGGTACAGGTTATGAGTTCGCTCATAATGACGATTACAAACGTACCACTCACTACATCGAAAACGGCACCATCGTTTATGACGACGTTACCGCTTACGAATTTGAGGAATTTATCAAAGCGCTGAAGCCTGATTTGGTAGCTTCTGGTGTGAAAGAGAAGTACGTCTTCCAAAAGATGGGTCTTCCTTTCCGTCAAATGCACTCTTGGGATTACTCCGGCCCTTATCACGGTTATGACGGCTTCGCCATCTTCGCTCGTGATATGGACTTGGCACTCAACAGCCCAACCTGGTCATTAATTGGCGCTCCTTGGAATGAAAAAGCTCAGGCTAAGAAGGCTGAAGCTAAGGCTAAGGCTGCCGTCTAGGGAAATGGGAGAGAGCGATAAGTAAGGATAACCTGGGGTTTTAAGCCCCAGGGGGGAGTTGGGAATCCAAAATTCAAAATTGAAAAATTAAAATTTATTTTTATTTTTGCATTTTGAATTTTGAATCACATTCTCACTCCCTTGTAGAGACGAGATTAATCGCGTCTGTACCGGATTAATCGCCTTTCTCCCACTTCCACCTCGATTAGTAAAGAATTCAGTAAGCTTGGAGATCCAGAAATGCCTCAGAATCCAGAAAAAATTCAAGATCACGTCGAGTTATTCCACCAGCCTGAGTACCAACAGCTATTTGAAAACAAAAAGCAGTTTGAAAACGGTCACGAAGCCGAAGAAGTAACACGGGTTGCAGAGTGGACAAAAGGTTGGGATTATCGTGAAAAGAACTTCGCTCGTGAAGCTTTAACCGTTAACCCTGCTAAAGGTTGCCAACCACTAGGAGCAATCTTTGCTGCTGTTGGTTTTGAAGGTACTTTACCTTTCGTTCAAGGTTCTCAAGGTTGCGTTGCTTACTTCCGCACCCACTTAACCCGTCACTACAAAGAACCATTCTCTGGTGTATCTTCTTCAATGACTGAAGATGCAGCCGTATTTGGTGGTCTACAAAACATGATTGACGGCTTGGCGAACTCTTACCAACTGTACAAGCCCAAGATGATCGCTGTCTGCACCACCTGTATGGCAGAAGTAATTGGTGATGACTTGCAGTCTTTCATCAACAACGCTAAGGAAGCTGGTTCAGTTCCTCAAAATTTCCCAGTACCTTACGCTCACACCCCTAGCTTTGTCGGTTCCCACATCACTGGTTACGACAACATGATGAAGGGAATTCTTTCTAACTTGACCGCAGGTCATAAGAAAGAAACCAGCAATGGTAAAATCAACTTCATCCCAGGTTTTGACACCTACGTAGGCAACAACCGCGAAATCAAGCGGATTGCTTCTTTGTTCGGCTTTGACTACACAATTCTAGCTGACAACAGCGACTACCTCGATTCACCAAACACAGGTGAATTCGATATGTACCCAGGTGGAACAAAGCTAGAAGATGCAGAAGATTCAATCAATGCGAAAGCTACAATTGCTCTGCAAGCACACTCTACCCTCAAAACCCGCGAGTATATTGAAAAAGAGTGGAAGCAACCAACCTCAGTTTCCCGTCCTTGGGGCATCAAGGGTACTGATGAGTTCTTGATGAAACTCAGCGAATTGAGTGGTATCCCCATTCCTCAAGAATTGGAAATCGAACGCGGTCGTGCAGTTGATGCCATGACTGATTCCCACTCATGGATTCACGGCAAGCGCTTCGCTATTTACGGCGAACCAGATTTAGTATACAGCGTAGTTGGCTTTATGCTAGAAATGGGTGCTGAACCTGTGCATATCTTGGTTCACAACAGCAACGAAGTATTTGAAGCAGAAATCAAAGAATTGCTTGCTTCTAGCCCCTTCGGTCAACATGCAACTGTTTGGCCTGGTAAGGACTTGTGGCACATGCGTTCATTGTTGTTCACCGAACCAGTAGATTTCTTAGTTGGTAACACCTACGGTAAGTACCTGTGGCGCGACACCAAGATTCCCCTCGTGAGAATCGGCTACCCCATCATGGATCGCCACCACTTACACCGCTACGCCACCATTGGTTATCAAGGTATAATCAACCTCCTCAACTGGACTGTAAACACCCTGTTTGAAGAAATCGATCGCAACACCAACATTCCTTCTAAAACAGATATTTCCTACGACTTGATTCGTTAGAAATTGCGTAGAAACACAACGTGTTAATTAAGGGCGGGGAATAATTCGTAATTCGTAATTCGTAATTCGTAATTATGAATTATTCCCCCCTTTTTCTTGATAGCATTTACCCAAGGGATTTATAAATGGAAACCATCAATCGCACTCACGAACACACTCACACTCATCCTCATCCTAATTACCATCCACCTAATCAGAAAAAAAGAGGGTGGTTCCACAATCTTCTGAATCCGTTGCGTGGTGTAGTGGATGGAATTCAGGTTAAAAATAATCGCTTCGCTCATCTAATTTGCCAAACAATTCCTTGTTGTTGTCCCTTTGAGCGACAAATTAAATTATTTGGAAAGTGTATTGATATCCCACCACTATGTAAACTCAATCCTTTATATGACGAATTCGTAGGATTGCGTTTCCGCGCTCTATCTTACCTGACCGATGTCTGTGGAGAGGATGTCACAAAATACATTTGTTAGTCATTGGTCATTAGTCATTGGTCATTAGTCATTAGTCATTGGTCATTAGTCATTAGTCATTATTTATTCAAATGACAAATGACAAATGACAAAAGACAAAGGACAAATGACAAAGGACAATTAACAATTAACAGAAGAGAGATGAAAAGCACCCAAGGCAAAATCAACGAGCTGCTGACTGAGACAGGATGCGAGCATAATCAGCACAAACAAGCAGAAAAGAAAAACAAATCATGCGCTCAACAGGCACAACCTGGCGCGGCTCAAGGGGGCTGTGCCTTTGATGGTGCAATGATTGCTCTAGTGCCGATCGCAGATGCAGCGCATCTAGTCCACGGGCCGATCGCCTGTGCTGGTAATTCCTGGGGTAGTCGTGGTAGTCTGTCGTCTGGCCCGCAACTCTACAAAATGGGCTTTACCACTGACTTGGGTGAAAATGATGTCATCTTCGGTGGCGAAAAGAAACTCTACAAAGCGATTCTGGAACTTCACGAGCGCTACCAACCAGCAGCAGTATTTGTCTATGCCACTTGCGTTACAGCCTTAATTGGCGATGATATGGATGCTGTCTGCAAAGCGGCGGCTGAGAAAATTGGTATTCCTGTTGTTCCCGTCATTGCACCAGGATTCATTGGCAGTAAAAATCTAGGCAACCGTTTTGGCGGTGAATCTTTATTAGAATATGTTGTCGGCACAGCAGAACCGGAACATACAACGCCCTATGATATTAACTTAATCGGTGAATACAACATCGCCGGGGAAATGTGGGGAGTAACACCACTGTTAGAAAAATTAGGCATCCGTATTTTGTCTAAAATTACGGGCGATGCTCGCTACAATGAAATTCGCTACGCCCACCGCGCCAAGCTCAACGTCATGATCTGCTCGCGAGCGCTGCTGAATATGGCGAGAAAGATGGAGGAGCGTTACAACATCCCTTACATTGAAGAGTCTTTCTACGGCATCGATGATATGAATCGCTGTCTGCGAAATATCGCTGTGAAATTAGGCGATCCCGATCTACAGGAGCGGACAGAAAAGCTGATTGCAGAAGAAACGGCTGCTTTAGATTTGGCACTGGCTCCCTATCGCGCTCGACTCAAAGGTAAACGGGTTGTTTTGTATACAGGTGGTGTCAAGAGTTGGTCGATTATTTCGGCTGCTAGAGACTTAGGCATTGAAGTTGTTGCTACCAGTACTCGGAAAAGTACTGAAGAAGATAAAGCCAAAATCAAGAAGTTGATTGGCAACGATGGCATCATGCTAGAGAAAGGCAATGCTCAAGAATTGCTACAACTGGTTAAAAACACCAAAGCAGATATGCTGATTGCTGGTGGACGTAACCAATACACAGCTTTGAAAGCTCGAATTCCTTTCCTTGATATCAACCAAGAACGCCACCATCCTTATGCAGGTTATGTGGGAATGATTGAGATGGCGCGGGAATTGTACGAAGCTTTGTATAGTCCGATTTGGGAACAAATACGCAAACCCGCTCCTTGGGAAGAAGAGGAGGAAGTTTAATGGCGTCTGTACCCTCGTTCCCAGACTCAGGCTGGGAACGCATTCCTGAAGGGCTGCCCTTCATTTTAGAGCAGATGAGGCAGAGCCTCACTGTCAGCATTCCCCGGCGGAGCCAGGGAACGAGAAAGTCCGCCTTGGAGGAGGTAGTTTAATGGCGATCGTTACCGCTTCTAACAAAGCACTGACAGTTAATCCCCTCAAGCAAAGTCAAGCTTTGGGCGCAACCTTAGCCTTTTTGGGATTGAAAGGGACGATGCCCTTATTCCACGGTTCTCAAGGTTGTACTGCTTTCGCTAAAGTTGTCCTGGTGCGGCATTTCCGGGAAGCGATTCCCCTTGCTACCACAGCGATGACGGAAGTCACTACTATCTTGGGTGGCGAAGAGAATGTGGAGCAAGCGATTCTGACTCTGGTGGAAAAGGCTAACCCAGAAATTATTGGTTTATGTAGTACTGGGTTGACTGAAACCAGAGGCGATGACATCGAGGGTTTTCTGAAGGAAATCCGTGATCGCCATCCTGAATTAAATAATTTAGCGATCGTTTTTGCACCTACCCCAGATTTTAAAGGTGCGTTGCAAGATGGCTTTGCTGTTGCTGTCGAAAGCATAGTTAAGGAAATCCCTCGCGCAGGTGGACTCAGAACTGAACAAGTCACGATTTTGGCGGGTTCTGCCTTCACACCTGGGGATGTACAGGAAATCAAAGAGATAGTCACATCCTTTGGATTAGTGCCGATCTTTGTACCTGACCTTGGCGCTTCTCTAGATGGACATTTAGAGGATGCTTATAGTGCGGTTACAGTCAGTGGGACTACCTTAAAACAGCTACGAGAAGTAGGTAGTTCTGCTTTCACCTTGGCATTGGGTGAAAGTATGCGGGGGACTGCCAAGATTCTCGAAGAACGTTTTGGCACACCTTATGAGGTGTTTGGCGAACTGACAGGATTGGAACCAGTAGATGAATTTATCCAAGCATTGGCGATTCTGAGCGGTAACAGCGTACCCGAAAAATACCGCCGCCAACGCCGTCAGTTGCAAGATGCGATGTTGGATACTCATTTTTACTTCGGTGCAAAACGAGTTTCCTTAGCGCTGGAACCAGATTTGTTGTGGTCAACAGTGCATTTCCTGCAATCGATGGGTAGTCAAATTCATGCTGTAGTGACAACCACGCGATCGCCTCTGTTAGAAAAACTCCCAGTTAAAAGCATCACCATCGGCGACTTAGAAGACTTTGAGAGTTTAGCAGGCGGTTCTGATTTGCTCATTGGTAACTCAAATGTAGGTGCGATCGCAAAACGCCTCTCGATTCCTCTTTATCGTCTAGGATTGCCCATTTATGACCGCTTAGGTAATGGTCAATTTACTAAAGTTGGTTATCGAGGCACAATGGAACTTTTGTTTGGCATCGGCAACCTATTTTTAGAGGCAGAAGAAGCGAGAGTTAAGCAGTTCCAAGAGTTCGGAACTGTGAGCGCAGAGTTTTGAATTCACACTTGAAAATTCAAAACAGTTCAGTTAAGAGTCGATCCTCCCTAACCCTCCTTAAAAAGGAGGGAATAGAGCAAGTTTTAAATTAGCCCCCCTTTTTAAGGGGGTTGGGGGGATCTTCCAAAGCTAAATATCACTAACTGAACCGTATTGCTTCAAAATTCAAAACTTTAGAGAGGAGAAATACGATGAAAATAGCCTTCACGACGAGTGACCGAGTTCATATTAATGCTCACTTCGGATGGGCAAAAATGATTGATGTTTACGAAATTTCCGATGAGGGATATCACTTCGTAGAAACCCTCACCTTTGAAGGCGAACTCAAAGAAGATGGTAATGAAGACAAAATCACCCCAAAACTTGAGTCAATAGGTGACTGTACGATTATTTACGTAACAGCAATTGGTGGTAGTGCCGCCGCTCGGTTAATCAAGAAAGGTGTCACCCCAGTGAAGGCGCGATCGGAAGAAGAAGAAATTAGCGAAGTGCTAAATAAGCTAGTCAAAACCCTCAAAGGTAATCCTCCACCTTGGTTGCGTAAAGCTTTACAGCCAAAAACCACAAACTTTGCTGATGAAATTGAAGACGAAGCAACAGTATGACCGCAAATAATAGTGTTAACGGAACCGCTACAACTGAAGTCTTGAACTCACCTTTTCTAAAGGTATTAATTAAACAAATCCGTGGTCAAGACAGCTATGGAGTTTATCGTACTTGGTCGGATGAGTTGATTCTCAAACCCTTTATTGTTACCAAACAAAAGAAACGGGAAATCTCCGTTGAGGGCGAAGTCGATCCGATCACACAAGCCCGGATTATGGCATTTTTTCGGGCTGTAGCGGCTGGTATTGAACAAGAAACAGGTTTGATATCCCAGGTTGTAGTTGATTTGAGTCATGAAGGATTTGGCTGGGCGCTAGTTTTTTCTGGTCGTCTCTTGCTAGCTGTGAAAACCTTGCGAGATGCTCATCGCTTTGGCTTTGACTCAGTAGAGAAATTAGCAGAAGAGGGAGAAAACTACGTCAAAAAAGGTCTTGATTTGGCGAAGCGCTTTCCTGAAGTTGGCAAACTTTAAGAGTGCTGAGTGCTGAAAAAGGAGTGGCTGATTGTGCAAGCAGAAGAAACGAGTATTGAGGAACTACAAGGACAAATCAGACGGCTTAACAGCAAAGCAGGTCAAATGAAAATGGATCTGCATGATTTAGCTGAAGGACTGCCAACAGATTACAACCAACTTATGGATGTTGCCGCCGCAACTTATGAAATCTATCGCCAGTTAGATGAACTTAAGCAACATCTGAAAAAATTGGAGAATGCGAAATGACTGGAACTATTGATGAATTCAAGAAACTTGTAGATGCAGAAGAATTTTTTCAATTCTTTAACATGTCCTACGACTTAGAAGTTGTGAATGTAAATCGTCTACATATTCTGAAAAAGTTTTCTCAATATATGCAGGAAATTGATGATAATTCTCCTGACTTGAATCAAGAAGAGAGACTAAATCAATATTCTTTGGCTTTGCAAAAGGCTTATCAGGTATTTATCGAATCAACACCTCACGAACAAAAGCTGTTCAAAGTGTTTAATGACAAGCCGAAAAATGTAGTCACACTGACAGAAATCACTTCTGATTAGGAGGTATAAATTGGTTAACCTAACGCCTACCGAATTGGAACGCTATCGTCGCCAAATGATGCTTCCGAATTTTGGCGAAACAGCACAGAAGCGCCTGAAGTCAGCGACAGTTTTGGTTACGGGTGTGGGGGGATTAGGCGGTACGGCGGCGCTTTACTTAGCAGTAGCGGGCGTTGGGCGGCTAATCTTAGTCCGGGGTGGTGACTTGCGGCTAGATGATATGAATCGTCAAGTTCTCATGACTGATGATTGGGTAGGTAAGCCAAGGGTATTCAAAGCTAAAGAAACTCTGGATGCGATTAATCCTGATGTCCAAGTGGAAGCTGTTCATGATTACATCACCCCGGAAAATGTAGATTCGTTAGTGCAATCTGCCGATATGGCTCTTGATTGCGCCCACAATTTTACAGAGCGCAATTTGTTAAATGAAGCCTGTGTGCGATCGCGTAAGCCAATGGTAGAAGCCGCCATGAATGGGATGGAGGCTTACCTAACGACGATTATTCCTGGTGTGACTCCTTGCTTGTCTTGTCTGTTTCCAGAAAAGCCTGATTGGGATCAGCGCGGCTTTTCAGTTTTAGGCGCTGTTTCTGGGACACTAGCTTGTTTAACAGCTTTGGAAGCTATCAAGCTGATCACCGGGTTTAGTCAGCCTCTATTATCGCAATTGCTGACAATCGACTTAAATCGGATGGAATTTGCTAAACGCCGTTCTTACCGCGATCGCTCTTGTCCAGTATGCGGTAATAGTGCGCCTTGGAGACACGCGCAATCCAATTCGATGGAACCCACAGTCAATAGTCATTAGTCATTGGTCATTGGTCATTAGTAAATGACAAAGGACAACTGACAAATGACAACCCCACCTGAAATCAGAACAACTAATCGCTACAAATCAGGAGAACTGATGGCCGTTATTTTATCAGAAAAAGCAGAATTTCATCTGCGGGCATTCCTTAAAGGTTCCGCACCCGACGCTGATGGCGCAACTAAAGGTGTCCGCATATCTGTAAAAGATGGTGGTTGCAGTGGCTATGAATATGCGATCGATATCACCAGCAAGCCCCAACCAGATGATTTAGTAAGTCAGCAAGGCAAAGTACTGGTTTACGTTGATGCTAAAAGTGCGCCCTTATTAGACGGAGTTATCGTTGACTTTGTTGAGGGAGTGATGGAAAGCGGTTTTAAATTCATCAACCCTAATGCAACTGATACCTGCGGTTGTGGAAAGTCTTTTAAAGCAGGTGACTGTACGCCTACTGGTGTACCTTGCAGCTAACATCATTTCGTTAGTGCTAAGTCAATTGTAGAGACTTCTCATAAACGCACTCCGCAGAGTTTCAATGCTCTTGAGGTAGCTTCTAGTTCGCTTTGCACCCCTTATCTCTATGAAAAAGCTAACTAAACTTAGCATCTCTGTCAGAAGAAGGAAAGCAAAAAGTAGGATAGGTTGCTCAAAAAATTCGGAAATTAGACCAACTGTATAACGTTTGAGGAGAATCTGAAAATGGCTTCCTACCAAGTTAGATTAATCAACAAAAAAGAAGACATCGACACCACAATTGAAGTTGACGAAGAAACCACCATCTTAGAAGCAGCAGAAGAAAATGGTATTGAGTTGCCCTTTTCATGTCATGCAGGCTCTTGCTCTAGCTGTGTTGGTAAAGTTGTCGAAGGTGAAGTTAATCAAGACGATCAAAACTTTTTAGATGACGATCAGGTTTCTAAAGGATACGCTCTACTTTGTGTAACTTATCCTCGTTCTAATTGCACAATTAAAACACATCAAGAAGCATATCTGGTCTAAATTATTACTTTGGTTGCGAAAGACAGCAACCAAATAAAAATGAAGGATGAAGGATGAAAATATACTTCCTTCTTCCTTTCACAATTCATAATTTACAATTAAAATGTTTACCAGTTTTAGTGTTACTGGCTGTTCATTATAATTATTGAGAACCGAAGAGCGGCGAATCGTAACTTTTTGTAAAATTCAAAATCAAACAATCTTGAAAAAACTTGTGTTAATAGGAATAGTAATAGGAACTCATATCAGGTTGCAACAAGATTTTTTTTCTTTGATCCTCTCTCAATCTTGATAACATAGATTTTATCCTAAATTTAGAAAGTGACCGAGCAATTTATGTTCTATATTTGTATAAATAAATGTAATTTTATATAAAAAAATAGAGTGGCTTGCAAAGGAAGCCAACTCTATTCTTTAATCAACAGCAACTATCACATCTGATGATTTAATCACAGCATAAGCTTGCTTACCTTCTGCAAGCGATAGCTTTTCTGCTGATGATTTTGTGATGATTGACACTAGCTCTACTCCTGGCGCTAGTTCTAAAGTTATCTCAGTATTAACTGAACCATGTACAACTTTTTTGACAGTACCCTTCAGAGAATTACGAGCGCTAATTTCCATGTTTTTAATCCACTAATTTAAACTATTTATACTTTAGTAATTTAGCAAGTTTTGATTTTAAAAATAGCTTTTATTAAGATATCTTAATAATTTTTAAATAACCTTATTTGTTTGACAAGCATTACGCGAATAAGTGGGACAGTCATTTGCTCCAAAAAGTAAAATAAAAAATTTAAAAAAATAACTATTGATGTATATTATCATCAACTTAAGATAGCTATTTTGCTATGTGTAAATACTGAGGTATTAATATGATTGCATCTTTATAATAACTAGTTTAAAAAGAGGCTCATATTGTGCAGGATCGAGTTAATACAACAAGGCAAAATCTATTTTTTGAACACTTAAGTTTAGGTGTAGGTGTAGGATTTCCTGTTCCTAAAGACTGGTTGCCAATAACAAGTTTTCCTTTACTAATCATAGTAGGTATGACTGGCGTAGGAAAAAGCACGATCGCAAAAGCTTTGGCTAATGAAGGCTTGGATTTTACACTTTTACCTAATCGTCGTGTTTTAACCGAACGCGTAATAATTGCGCCAATGTTAAAAATGCAAGAGAAACTTGTCCAACCCTATTGCCGGATTAAACGCCTAACTTATACTCGCCTTTATCGAGAACACTTTCCTGGTGGAATGGGTCACATTTTAGCTTCGCTACATATTAATCCACAACAAGTTAACTCTATGTTAGTTTTCGATAGTTTACGTGGTGAAAATGAGATTCGCTATGCAGCTAAGGCTTTAAAAAATGCTAAATTTGTCATGTTAACTGCACCAAATAGTGTACGTTTAGAAAGGCTTATAAAACGTCATGATTCTTTCGATCGAATTGCTAATCAAGAGTTAGACGATTGTATGCAAATTATTCCAGAAGTACTGAGCAATTTTGCTAGTTTGGGCGTACCAGAAGCTTCTGCTTATTTTACTCCTAAAGAAGAACAAAAAATCTTAGAACTTGTCAGTAAACAAGTTGTCACAGGTCTAGAATTGCGGGACAAACTAAAAATATTTGTTGAAGAAAGTCAGAACTATGATTCAGTTTTGACGAAACAGATTTTAGAGGCGATGGATACGAGCGATCGCTCTCTTATAATTGATACTATAGTCAGTCCTCAAGAATCAGCCAAAGCGATTATTTCTCGATTATGCAAATCTGCTAATATAAAAACTGATAAGTGAATATCCTTAGTCAGAATTACTATAGGGATTGCTCAATGTCGCTATCTGAATTTGCAATTGTAGAAAGTACTCTCCGTGAAGGCGAACAATTTGTCAAAGCCAATTTTTCTTCAGATGATAAAGTCGAAATTGCTGAAGCCCTTGCTGAATTTGGAGTGGAATATATAGAGTTAACGTCACCAATTGCTTCACCTCAGTCTAGACAAGACTGTGAAAGATTGGCTCAGTTAAGCTTGCCATCCAAAATATTAACTCACATTCGTTGTCACTTAGAAGATGCTAAAGTTGCTTTAGCAACAGGCGTTGCTGGGATTAATTTAACTATTGGTAGTTCTTCTTTGATGCGTCAGTTCAGTCATGGGAAAAATATTAATCAAATTATTGATTTAGCATCTGAAGTTTTAACTTTTATTCATCAGCAAGCACCTGATATTGAGTTACGGTTTTCGGCTGAAGATTCGTCACGTACTTCTATAAAAGATTTAATCACAATTTATTCCGAGATTGAAAAATTAGGAATTGTCAAACGTATAGGAATTGCCGATACAGTAGGAATTATTACGCCAATGCAAGTATTTGAATTAGTGAAGACTTTGCGCCAGTTCACTAATTTAGATATTGAGTTTCACGGTCATAATGATACAGAATGTGCAAATGCTAACAGTTATACAGCACTGGAAGCGGGAGCAACTCATATTGACACTTGTGTTCTGGGAATTGGTGAGCGTAATGGTATTACCTCGTTAGCTGGATTCATTGCTAGGTTATATGCTACAAATCCAGAACAGATTAAGTCGAAATATCGCTTAGATCGACTTGGTTACTTGCATGAATTAGTTGCGAGAAAAGTTGGAATTTCTATTCCTTTTAACCACTGTGTTTTTGGTGAGAGTGCTTTTAGTCATAAAGCTGGCATTCATACCAAGGCTATGCTTAATAACTCTGAGACTTATGAAGCTATTAATCCCCGAAGTTTTGGTGTAACGCGCTCAATTTTAATCAATCATAAATTGGCTGGAAAACAGGCGGTTAATCACCGAGCTAATGAATTAGGACTTTCCTTTAATTTATCCCAGCTTAAAGATATTACCAATATGTTGAAAACTTTAGCTGACAAACAAAATCTTACTATCGAAGATGTAGACAAGATTTTATATTCTTATCATTGCCAGTAAATATAAAAATATACGCACTTACTATTCAAGTGCAGATCCTCGACTTATTGAAGAAGTCGGGGATCTAAATCCACTTATCTCTGCTATTAATCTATTTTATAAAAAAAACTGTAAAAATTACTGCTTTTCTATTATTTTTCCAGCTTTTTTAAGAAGAATGTTCGCTGTTCTTTAGAAATGATTCATAATTTAAACTTATAAAATTGATAGCATATATGTAAGTTAAAAGGATTTAAATAGCATTTTGGCAAAAATGGTGGGCATTGCTCACCATTCTATTTGTGAAGCAAATTTATATTAGTAAAAAAGTTAAATTAGGAGTAATTATGAATCGAACCAACAGTCAAAGTTTGAGTGAAGTAACAACTCAATGGTTAATAGCAAAAGACTACAATCTTAATGATTTAAATCAGCCGGGTGAAAATGGCGATACAGCTTTGATGAAAGCGACAAGAGAAGGAGTTTATACAGTCGTCAAAGAACTAATTGATGCTGGTGCAGATATCAATGCTCGAAATAGCGATGCCTTCGGCGGGCTACGCCTACGCAACAATGCTTTGTGTTTTGCTTGTTTTGGTAATTACTACGATTTAATTAATTTACTGTTGGCTCATAACATTGACATTAATACCAAATTAATATGAAGCTGCATAGAATAGAGCTTCCAAGATAAAGTTATAAGAAGAGACAGAAATTACCTGCTCAAATGTGAGTTGGTCGAAGATTTCTTGGATGCGCTCGCGTAAAGCTTGTAAAGAAGAGAAA